>DAOMGA010000035.1:0-9166 GCA_035430085.1 Pseudomonadales bacterium | reverse complement strand
TGCCGGCATTATTGTTGTCGGTCCGCGCCTGGGGCGTTTCGGTCCTGACGGTGAAACACGCGCTATTCCTGGCCACAATCTCACGCTGGTTGCGCTCGGTGCATTCATTCTCTGGTTCGGCTGGTTTGGATTTAATGGCGGTTCGACGTTGAAAGCCGACGTGTCTATCGGGAAAATTCTTTTGAATACGCACATAGCTGCCTGCGCGGGGGCGGTCGGTATTTCTGTGTTGATGTTGTTGCTGCGCCGACCGGTGTTACTCACTTCAGTGATCAATGGCAGTCTCGGTGGTCTTGTCGCTATCACCGCGGGTTGTGCAACGATGGAGGTGCCGTGGGCGATTGTGACGGGATTGATTGCCGGCATGCTGACGCTGGCGGGTTCAGCCATACTGCAGATGATGCGACTGGACGATGTTGTTGATGCGGTGAGCGTACACGGTATTTGCGGAGCGTGGGGAACACTGGCGGCAGGATTGTTTTTTGCTGGTGATATGTTGAATCCGGATATTGTTCTGGTGCAAGTCATAGGCATTCTCAGCGCATTCATGTGGGCATTTTTTGTGGGACTGTTGATGTACGGCGCGATACGTTTGTTTGTCGGATTGCGCTCTGATGCCTTGCATGAACAACGTGGTCTGGATTTTACCGAGCATGCAGAATTGGGCTATCCGGAATTTCAAGTGCAGCAAACGCACAACCGCAGCCAGTTAGATCAGTCTGCGTGAGGATGATGGTATGAGTAACGTAAATACCATCAATCATGATCGCAGTATTGCTATAAAAACGGCACTGGGTGCATTTCTCGATCCGCAGCAGACAGCGCAGGCTGTAGCGTTGTGGCGCGAAAAATATGCAATACAGGCAACATTTTCAGTGCAGTATTTTGTGCGCGAGTGCTGTGCACTGTTTGGTGTGGAATCGTTGCGCAACCAGTTGGTACAAAGTCTGGTGCTGGAGTTGAACAGCCAGCGCATGCAGACAGTACTGGAAAAGCCTGCGCGCGATAATCGCATCAGCGTCAGCCCCAGTCCGGAAAATGAGGCCGCTACACAAACATTTCAATTACTGTTCCGTGCATTAGTCGATAGTGCCGGGCCATTGCGCGGCAGGGAAATCAGCCGATATGTCGCGGATGGTCTGACCAAGATGTCGCTGGCAAAAGATGCGCGGCGCTCACTGGAGTTGTGGTTGAATCGTGATATGCCTGTGATTGAAGCAACGGTGCCGATACCTGTGCTGATAACCCTGGTGAATCGGGCTTATGTTGGCTTGTGCGAATACTGCGGGCCGGTAAAAGCAGACCAGATGCTGCATGAATGTGTCGGTCGCATTGCCAGAACAGCAGCAGCGCAACAATTCCATCCGCAACAGTTGTTGTAATAAAGTCACTGCAATCCGGTGTAAGGTGGCGGTGGTACACTGCGCGCCATTCTTGCCGGATAACTGTTGTGACTACATCATTTCCCCCACTATCATTTTCTGCACTGCCCCTGCCGCCTGCCCAACTCGCGAATCTTGAAGCGCTGGGTTACACCGCCATGACGCCGATTCAGGCGGAAAGTTTGCCGCAGTTACTGGCTGGCAGTGATGTGATTGCGCAGGCAAAGACCGGCAGCGGTAAAACGGCAGCTTTCGGTATAGCGCTGTTAAATAAACTGACTCAACGTCTGTTTGCCACGCAAGCGCTGGTGTTATGTCCGACGCGTGAACTGGCAGATCAGGTGACAAAAGAATTGCGGCGACTCGCACGTTTTGAAGATAACATCAAAATAGTCACGCTGTGTGGCGGCATGCCACTGGGTCCGCAAATCGGTGCACTGGAACACGGTGCGCATGTGGTGGTGGGTACGCCGGGACGCGTGCTGAAACATTTGCAAAAAGAAACCTTGTTGCTGGACAAGTTGAATACATTGGTACTCGATGAAGCTGATCGCATGCTGGACATGGGTTTTCACGACAGTATTGTCGAAGTGGTCAATTTTGTGCCGCCGAAGCGGCAGACTTTATTATTTTCCGCCACGTATTCCGATGAAATCAGAAAATTGTCGCGCAGTTTCCAGAAAAACCCGGTGGAAGTTACAGTGGAATCTGTGCATGCCGACACGCAGATCGAACAGCATTTTTTTGAAATCGAAAGAGGTCGGCGCGCCCAGGCTGTTATCGCGTTGTTGCATCATTACTTGTATCAAGTGGCAGAACCGGAATCCGCCGTATTGTTTTGCAATACGAAAATAGAATGCGATCAAATTGCCAACACCTTGCGTGAAAACGGTTTTCATGCGCTGGCTTTGCATGGTGATCTGGAGCAGCGCGAGCGCGATCAGGTGCTGGTGCAGTTTTCCAATCGCAGTTGTCCCTTGCTGGTGGCGACGGATGTTGCTGCCCGCGGTCTGGATATCAAGGATCTTGCGGCGGTCATCAATGTGGAACTGTCGCATGATCCTGAAGTGCATATTCACCGCATTGGACGCACCGGTCGCGCAGGACAAACCGGTCTTGCACTGAGTTTGTGTACGGCTGGCGAAGTGCATCGCGCCAATGCCATAGAAGATTATCAACAACAAAAATTGCAGTGGAGCGCGTTGCCAATAGCCGCTGTGCCAGCGGTCATGCCACTGCCAAAAATGGTGACGATCAATATTGGCGGAGGTCGTAAAGATAAATTACGCCCCGGTGATATTCTGGGTGCGCTAACCGGTGATGCAGGCTTTGCTGGCAGCCAGATCGGCAAGATTGCCATTTTCGAGATGCAATCTTTTGTGGCGATTGATCATGCGATTGCCAAAGAAGCCGTGAAAAAATTGCAGGCGGGAAAAATAAAAGGACGTGCGTTCAAGGTGCGGCAGCTGGTTTGTTAGCAGATGCTAGTCATCTTTCACGCTATCAGAAAAAGCCGTTTGATTCTGTTGTATAAAGTTTTCGACAGATTGTGGTTTGATTAGTAGGGCAAACGGAGGTTTCACTGTACGATTGAAAGAAGGCTGCAGCGGTTCCTGTTCTGCGACATCACCAAGATAATCAAAACCGAACCAGCAAACGGCCAGACCTAATGCCATGTATTTCATCCCGCGCAAGTTCATGATGAGTGAAAAGCAGACCAACATAAATGCGGTTAGTAATAATGCCGAGCCGGCGTAATAGAGAACTTTCCAGCCGCTTCCCAGATTGAGACCGTAAGTTGCGTAGGTGAATGCGGTGTCAAAGCAGGTGTTGATAATCGCAAAGAGCGTGCCGGCAATCAGCAACGCACCGAACTGACTGCGACCGGATTTGAAACGACACACCAGCGCCATGACGCATGACCATAAAACGACAAACCATACATAGCCGCTGGATGTCAGAGCCTCTGCAATATTTTTACCCAGTTCAACGGGTTGGTAGCTGTCAAGCCATCCCTGAAACCCTATCCAGCCTGCGAGCGCAAGAATGCCAGTAATGACGGCGCCCAATTGCAGGGCAATGCCGCCAGTGAATTCCTGCAGAAAGATTTTTTCAGCCGGTTCTACGAGATGGTTTTCATTGAATACACTGATGCGTGTTTTACCCAGGGCCCATTCATCGCCAGACGCGAAAGGATAGCGGCCCGGTTGGATGATAATGCCATTGCGCAAAACGGGGTTCGTGGAATCCAGTACTTCCACCGTGCGTACGCCATCGACAAAATGGAAAATCAGTTGTATTGCTTCAATATGTGTATCACTGAGAATGATATCGCAGGTGTAACTTCTGCCAACTGTGACGCTGCCGGTTTTCTTGATGTGGTGTGCTGCTGGATTACTTTTGTCTCCGGTCACAAAAACTATTTTTTCCATGAAACACTCCGGATAAATTTTTCAGTGAGCTGTAATGCCTTGTTTTCTGAAATACCAGCAGCCGTCATCTCCATACTCAGATTCTTGTTGTTGCTGTCGGCACTGGTCATCAATAATCCTACGTCAAACAGCCCCGGAAAAATTTTGTAATGTCTGACGCAATATACGGTGCGCCATGTTCCGCCGCCAGAATCTATAAAGGATGTTTTGCAGGTATAAGGTGTTACATCGTCCTTGCTCCAGCTTTCTTCGTAGTTATCAAAGGCATAACCTTCAAATTTGAAATTGTTTCCAACTAATGAGTATAGTTGGAAGCGATTGAGATCCAGTTCCTTGAACCAGCTGTAGCGGTATTCAATAAAGCCAAGATATTTCCCTGACATGATGAAGTGATAGTCTGAATTATTGGAACAGCTCAAGGTGCTTGTGTCATAACGACGTTTGCTGGCATCGTCAGATTTCCCCCAGCACTTGATGGAACGATCCAGTTCCTGTGGCACAACAAGATCAGCAAAAGGTTGTGAGGGCCATTCGGCTGCCATCAGTGATGAATAGAATTCATCCTGGTCGGCTGTTAATTGCTTGCCAGCTATTTCAGTCAGTGGAATCGTTGCCTGCTCTGGAAGATCTTCCAGCAGCTTTTGTAAGAAAACAGCAGGCACGAGATAGCCAAGGCCGCCGCCACTACTGGCGACATTAATTCCCACCAGTTCGCCCTTGGCATTGATAGCGGGGCCACCGCTCATACCGCTGTTGATATCGCCGGAGAAGATCATGCGTTTGAATCGCGAGTCTTTTACAGCGCCGTTGTACTCACCGGCTACAATCATCATGCCGAGATCATGCGGGTTCCCAAGAGAATAAACGCTGGTACCCTGTAGCATAGAGTCGGTATTGATTGTCAGTGGAGCCGCTTCATGTGGCGGCATATTGTTATCTGTGTTTAGTTCCAGTAATGCAAGATCATGCACGATATCTATGGCGCGTAGCGTAGCGCGATGTAAAACATTCTTATCATCCAGTACTTCTATGTAGTAATTATTTTTTTCGTAAACGATGTCACTGATGACGTGATAATTGGTGGCAACGATGCCGCTGCCGCCTACCCGGAATCCCGAGCCGAGTGATTTTTTCTGGTTGGAGCCGTTGTCGATCAGTTTGATCTGGAACACGCTGTTGCGGTGTTGCGCGAACAATGTTTCAGATTCTGTGCTGCCCGATGCGTTGGAAAGGCTGATCAGCAATAACAGAAACGCAATGAGCTGACGCATATCAGTGATCCCGGAATTATTTTCGCGATATTGCGGACATATTACCGTAAAGCTGCGAGGATCAGGGTATGCAACGTCTATACAAGAAAATGGCCGGTACTTCAGCGGTGTTTGTGACGGATAACCACAGCGGAGCTTCGCCAGTGGAGCGCGATGGTTTGACGTGGACGGAACACGAGCTGGGGCTGGACAGCTGTTCACGTGCCTTGCGTTGGCGCGAGCCTATGGACAGCAGTCTTGCGCTGGAAGGGCTAGAGGAATACGACAGGCCACAGCACGGTGATGCGCGCTACGTGAGCAAGTTGCAAGCCGCGTTCGTTTACATCGAGCGGATTCAGGGTTGGGTAGAGATCACAGCATTTGCCTGAGCAATGCTGTGATGTCTTCACTCGTCGTCTTCAGCGGTCTCTGCTTTTCCGTTCACTGCCCAGAAAACTATCAGGGCGAGAACCACGGCACAGAATATGCCGCCAGGTAAACCGATTGTTGCGAAAAATACTGCAGGGAGTATTGCTTTCATAAATTGCACCTTCGCTAATCCAGCGAGGCTGCATCCTGCTGCAATAAATTGGAATGCACTAACTAAAATGCTGCGAAAAACCGCAAAAAAAGCCGTATTTTACGCAGTGGTTGTCATTTTTCTGTCATCTGTTACACCTGCGCAGAGCAACAGTAGAAGAACCGCTGGCGGTATAAAGCTACCGGAAAAAATTGAAACCTGTCATTGGTGACACGATGTGCTCGCTATACTGTTGGCACCGGATCACGTCACGCTGGAAACAATATGGAAGCAAGTCCTGAAGGATTAAGCAGTGCAATTGCCGCACAGCGCCTCGCTGCAGACGGCTTCAATGCGCTGCCCTCTGCACAACGCCGCACGTGGCTGGTGATCTTGCGTGAAACACTGCGTGAACCGATGTTCCTGCTACTGCTGGTTGCAGCTGGACTCTATCTCGTACTGGGTGACGTGCATGAAGGCGCTGCACTGTTCTGCTTTGTATTTGTGACGATAGGCATCACGCTGTATCAGGAAGGCAAGACTGAAAAAGCGATGGAAGCATTGCGTGATCTCACCAGTCCGCGTGCGCTGGTGCTGCGTGATGGTCAGCAGCAGCGTATTGCAGGCAGCGACGTTGTTGTGGGTGACGTGTTGATATTGTCGGAAGGTGATCGCGTGCCTGCCGATGCGGTGTTGCTTTCTGTGAGCGAATTGCAAGTCGATGAATCCCTGTTAACGGGCGAAGCGATGCCGGTGTCCAAGACTGCTGATCCGGATACAGAAACAGTAAAAATCTTTTCAGGGACATTGATCGTGCGTGGTCATGGCATGGCGCAAGTCATTGCGACTGGCGCGCGCAGCGAGATTGGACGCATCGGCATGGCGCTGGGTGAGTTGGGCAGTGAGCGTTCGCCGTTACAAAAACAGACCGCGCAACTGGTGCGTACGTTGGCAATTACTGCCCTGTGTTGCAGTCTGTTACTCATCGTTGTCTATGGCGTATTGCACGATGATTGGGTGCAGGCCTTGCTGGCAGGTATCGCACTGGCAATGGCAATGTTGCCGCAAGAATACACAGTGGTCCTCACCATATTTCCTGCATTGGGCGCCTGGCGTTTGTCAAAACAGGCTGTGTTGACGCGCAAAATTTCAGCGATAGAAACTCTGGGCGCAACCTCCGTGTTATGCACAGACAAGACTGGTACATTGACAGAAAATCGCATGACGGTGACCCGGTTGCATGCCGGGGATCAGTTATTTACTGTCGAAAATTTTTCGCCAGAAAAAGGTTTGCCGGAAATTTTCCACGAACTGGTTGAATTTTCCATTCTTGCCAGTGTAGTCGATGCATTTGATCCAATGGAGCAGGCATTTCATCGGCTAGGCCAGCAGTTTCTTGTGGACACTGAACATTTGCACAACAACTGGACGTTGATGCGTGAATACGGTTTGACACCGGAATTGCGTGCGATGGCCCATGTGTGGAAATCGATCGGTAGTGATGTGCATGTGGTGGCAGCGAAAGGCGCGCCCGAAGCGATTATCGATCTCTGCCATCTGTCAGCTGTAGAAGAAACGCGCATTACTGCTGCCGTCAATGCGATGGCAGCAGAGGGTTTGCGTGTGTTGGCTGTTGCGCAATCCCGCCTTCAAGGCGATGAATGGCCGGCACAAGAACACGATTTTGATTTTGAATTTGTCGGTCTGATCGGGCTGGATGATCCGCTGCGCGCAGAAATTCCTGCAGCAGTAAAACAATGTTATGAAGCCGGTATACGCGTGGTAATGATCACCGGCGATTATCCGGCCACGGCACAAGAGGTAGCGCGCAAGGCCGGGCTTGATACCGGTGATCTTGTCACCGGCACAGAGTTGTCTGCGCTGGATGACGTGCAATTACAGCAGCGTATGAAAACCGTAAGTATTTGTGCGCGCATTGCGCCGGAACAGAAGTTGCGCATTGTGCAGGCACTAAAAGCCAACGGCGAGATTGTAGCAATGACGGGCGATGGGGTGAATGATGCGCCAGCATTAAAAGCGGCGCATGTCGGGGTCGCTATGGGTCAGCGCGGTACTGATGTGGCGCGCGAAGCGTCGTCGCTGGTGTTGCTGGATGACAACTTTGCCTCGATTGTGCGCGCCGTGAAACTGGGTCGGCGAATTTTTGATAATTTACAGAAGTCCATGTCGTACATTTTATCGGTGCATGTGCCGATAGCTGGCATGGCGTTGCTGCCGGTATTGTTGGGTATGCCAGCCATGTTTTTCCCGATGCACATCGCCTTTCTGGAGTTGATTATTGATCCGGCGTGTTCGCTGGCGTTTGAAAATGAAGCGGAGGAGCCGGATATCATGCAGCGCCCACCGCGTGAAACACACGCAAAAATTTTTGCTGGTTCCAGGTTGCTGCTGTCCTTCTTGCAAGGTGTAGGTGTCCTCGTTGTGGTGATGGCTGCATACATCTGGGGCATCAAAAATCTGGTTGAGCCAGAGGCGCGTGCGTTTGCTTTTTCGGTGTTAGTGATCGCTGATATGTTGCTGATTTTTTCACACCGCACACGCCAGAAATCCTTGTTGGCATCATTGCGTTCTCTGAACAAAATGTTAGGCATTGTGGCGGGCAGCACGTTGTTGCTGCTCGCGCTGGTATTGTATGTGCCATGGCTGGCGAACCTTCTGCGTTTTGCGCCACTGTCACCCTTGCTACTGGCTTACGCTGCAGGCATTGCGTTTGTTGGTGTGGGCTGGTACGAGTTGGTCAGGCGATAGTTTGTAACCTGGTGCGTATATCCTGACTACCCCCGCGAACCCAACCACGCGCCGCTGCAAGTTAATAACAAACCCGCCACTAGCAACCATGAAAACGGTTCGCCCAACACCACCACCGCGCCGATGCCGGCAAACGCTGGCACTGTCGCCATCACTGCGCCGAGTCGCGTAGGTCCAAGTCGTGCCATTGCCTGCATGAAACAGAGCATTGCCACAATCACCACTAACACACCCTGAAAAAATGCCTGTATCAGGATCGCTTGTAATGGCGCAGTGAACAGGCCTTTCGGCAAGAACAGCCAGTACACCGGCAGGTAGATGAGGGCGGAGAGCAGTGCTACGCCGATGGTGATATCCCACGGTGTTTTGCCCCAACGTTTGACCAGCACGGTGTACAAACCCCACAGGCAGGATGAGCCGATCAGCAACAGATCGCCCGGCCAGCTCTGGCTCAGGTTGCCGATGCTGTAAATGCCAAGGCACAGCACGCCAAGCCCGATAACGCCCAATGCCATGATGCGATGTTGGCTGGGGCGTTCACCGAGAATCAGCCATGCCATCAGTGTCACAAAAAACGGCAGGATGCCCGATAGCAGCACCGCGCCGTGTGAGGCCGGCGCAAAGTGAAAAGCGGAGTACACGAACACGGCATAGCCGATGCCGCCGGTGGCGGCGAGCGCCAGCATCGGCAGATTGAACAGCGCCACGCGATGCCAGAACAACCACGCGGGCAGGAGGAAAATGGCTGCGGTGCCGAAGCGCAGGGCAGTCAGATCAAAACCGTTCAGGCCGTTGGATTCCGCCGTGCGAGAC
>DAOMGA010000034.1:0-9248 GCA_035430085.1 Pseudomonadales bacterium | reverse complement strand
AATAGTTGAATGCGTGCCATTTCTGGTTTCTCAATTAGAAGAAGCGGGAATTTTCAAGGTCTGGCCAATTTGCACTTGCTGACCATTCAGCTTATTGCTTTCTTTCAGAACCATGACACTGACGTTATAGCGCGCAGCAATACCACTCAAAGTATCGCCTTTTTTTACAACATGCTTCACCAATTTATTTGGCGTTGCCGGTTTGTTAGAAACCATCGATTTATCCGGCACCGTTTTACTGACCGGAATTTTTGGGTCCGACTTTTTCGCAGCCGTTTTTTCGGCTACCAGCTTTTCCAGTTCATCACTCTCTTCTGTAGCTTTTTTATCCGCACTATCATCGCGGCGCACAACAACTGAGCCAGTTTCAGTTTCAGTTTCAGGTTTGACTTTGTCCATAACCGGCATGGCATTGCCGCCTCTGGCTGCTGCCAGGGCGGTATCCATCGGTGGCTTGGCGCGGAAGTGACTATCGATACCGGCAAAAATACCTTTTGCCATCGTGGCGCGAAATTTTGGATTAGACAGATTTTTGGCTTCCTGCGGATTGGTGATAAATCCTGTCTCAATCAATAATGATGGTATATCCGGATTTTTAAGCACCACAAAGCCAGCCTGTTCAACAAAACCTCGATGCATCCTGGTGAATTTTTTCATCTGCCCCATCACCTTGTCTCCCATATCCAGACTGGTGGCGACAGTGGCTGTCATGGAAAGATCCAGCAGCACACCTTGTAGCACAGGGTCCTTATCTCCGAGGTTTACTCCACCGACAAGATCGGCGTCGTTTTCACTTTGCGCCAACCAGCGTGCAGTTTCCGATGTAGCACCTCTTTGTGACAAGGCAAAAACACCAGCTCCCTGCGCACTTGCGTCTTTGAAAGCATCCGCATGAATTGATACAAACAGATCCGCGCCCTTGTTTCTCGCAATCTGGGTACGCCCACGCAAACTGACATAGTAATCGCTGGAGCGGGTCAAAAAAGCTGAATAGCCAGGCGTATCATTGATCAGCCTGACCAGCTCTTTCGCAATTGCCAAGGTGACATTCTTTTCATAAATACCGCCTGGCCCTTTAGCACCCGGATCCTCACCACCATGCCCCGGATCCACCGCAATCATGACATTGCGCATGCCGTTAGAAGCGGGTTTAACCACTTTCGTTTCTTGCAGCTTATCTGCATCAAACAGATCCAGCACCAACCGATCCCCGTACTGGTTATTGGCTGGCAATAAAAAACTTTTTGGTTTAACCGTCGCCGACAAGTCAATGAACAGTTTCAGATCCGTTCCACTCATTTCAGTAGTGAAACCTGAAAGCGGTGTATTTTTAAGGCTGATCTTACTGGTGTCAGTATTAAATTGTGAATCCGGCAATGTAATCACAATACGTTGCGCTTGCCCTTTTTCACCGGGCAAATTAATTAACTGATGCTCGGCAGGACCCGATAAGTCGAATACCAGACGCGTATTATCTGGTGCGCGCCACAAACGCACGCTCTGGATACTGGCAGCCTCAACCCATGCAGGTATGAACAGCAATGCCAGGCACGCCATGACAACGCGATTATTTTTCAAAAGACATCAACCAGTGTTGTGCGCGCTCAGAGCGAGCAGTGGCAGTTAATTGCCGGCCACCTGACATATCATGACCGAGGTGAATCGACAAATCCGGCGGCGGCAGTATGTCGGCACCTTTTTCAGGCCACTCGATCAAACACAGATATGCATCGGCAAAGTAATCACGAATACCCATGTACTCCAGCTCTTCAGGATCCGCCAATCGATAAAGGTCAAAATGGTACACGTTGCCGCAAGGCAAGGCATAGGGCTCAACGATAGTGTAGGTGGGGCTTTTTACGTTTCCAGCATGTCCCAGTGCTTGCAGCCAACCGCGTGACAATGTTGTTTTACCCGCACCGAGTGTACCGTGAAGCCACACCACCGCACCGCCATCACACAACTTTGCCAACATAGCACCGGCAGACAAGGTAGCTTGCTCATCCGGTAAAAAAACTTCCAGATTCATTTAGGTGCAGATTCATTTACGTGATAGTAAATAATCACGCAGTGCACGTTCCAGCACGCTTACATCCGGAATGAAAGCAACTTCATCAGCAGCTGTTCTTATCGCGGCCAATTCTGCAGGTGCGAGTGATATCTCGCTTTCGTGACTGAGATCTTTGGGTGTCACTCGCAATAATCTGGGAATACCCTGGATCACGATAGCAATAAACGGCATGTCATCACTAACGCCAGTATTATTTAATACCGCGATGCGCGGAACGACATTGCTACGCGACAATGTCTGTTGATTCAGCAATTCAAAAGACACCAGCGGTACTGGTAACTTGCGCCACGTGATATGGCCATAAAACCACTCCGGCGCATCATCTGACGGCTCCGGATAACTGTAGTTAACAATTTCAGCAACCGATACGCCGGGTAGCAACAGCAGCTTGTCTGATACCGGCAATAACATACTGGATACATCAGTCACCTTGGCAGTATTTTCTGTCACTGGCGCTATTGTTTGGGCTTCTGTATTGCTCATGATTTGATCCGTACTGGTTATCTTGAAAATTGATCTTTACCCTGCCCGCTTCGCTTCGGCCTGGTTTTTATTCGCTATCCAGATTGACAACCTGGCCGCCAGCTCTGTGGGGCTGCCCGAAAAATCTGCTTTACCCACGGCCTTCTCGGTGGCGTCAGGCATCGCCCAACTCACACAACTGTCGCGACTCTGCGTCCACACTTGCCCGCCACAGCGACGCATCAATCGACTGGCCGCTGCTGCATCATCGCACATCCCGCTGAATACTATCACGCCGCCATTGCGACCAAAATGTACTGCTGTGGAAGCGACTACCTGATCGAGATTAGGTTTGTACTGCCCGATCCACGCTGTATTGCGCACGTTAAAACTGCCATCGCGTGTGACACTGGTCTGATTGTCTGGAGAAATCACGGCAATGCTGTTTTCCCGCAACAGATCGCCGTGCTTGGGTGCGAAAGCTTCATAGCGGCCATTTTTGCCCATAACCTGCGTCAGTATGGTCTGGAAATCACGCTCGATATGATTGGCATATATAAATGCCACCCCTTGATCCGGCGAGACGCCGTCCAGAAACAGTTTGACTGCTTCCGGCCCGCCAATAGAACCGGCCAATACCCACACACTGCGGGGTAAACGGGGAGAACCGCGTTGGTTGCGATTGATTGAACCGCTCAGTGCCTGCAATTTTTCCTGCAATCGTCGTTGCCAATTCGCAAACTCCGGGCTGACATGCGTTGGAATATGCCCTTCACACAAAATCAGTGGCAGGTCGATGTTATCCAGCAATTCATCCAGCAATTCAGGGTGTATTGCCTCTAACGCCTCAATATCCAGATTCACCACCCAGGCATCAACATCAGCGTCAGCCACGCGTCCGCTAGCGCGGGGAAACTCCAACGCTACACCCACTTCCTGCCCCGCTGCGCTGATAACAGCCCGCACAGCAGATACCTGGGCCGGGTCATCAACAATCACGCCAATGCGCAGGGCATCCATGGCGAACTCAGTTACCGCTAAGCTCGAAGCGCGCCATACGCCTTGCCAGGCGTTCTCCTACCAACTCGTTGATGTTAAACAACAGCTCTTCCTCAACATACGGCTTGCCCATGTAACGCTCAACGCCCATACCTGCTGCGCGCTCCCGATGTTTATCACCGGTGCGGGAAGTGATCATGATGATCGGAATATCCTGCAGACGCTGGCTGTTTTTCATCGTACTCGCCACTTCAAAGCCGTCCATTCTCGGCATTTCGATATCCAGCAACAGCACATCCGGCAAGTGATCCTGCATTTGCAGCAGGGCATCTGCGCCATCTTTCGCGAGCATGACGTTGAATCCTTCCCGTTCCAGTAACCGTGAAGTCACTTTGCGTACTGTTACGGAGTCATCACACACCATGACCGTAATATTTTCTTCCACCACAGCAGTCTGTTCACCCAGACCATCCATGCGGAATGCTGCACTTTCCAGAACCAGATTGGCTCGTACCAGGGCCAACAGATCAAGAATCACAACAACGCTACCATCACCCAGCAAAGTCGCACCGGATAATCCAGGCACCGTTGCAAACTGCGCACCTAATGCCTTAACAACAATTTCGCGGCTACCTATCAGCTGATCAACATGCAACGCCACCGTATGTTCCGCGCTGCGCAACAGAATCACCGGCTCCGGCATAACGGACGATTCCAGATTCGGACGCTGTTTGGTATGCAACATGGCACCCAGATAGCGCACCTCATAATTGCGACCTGCATATTCAAATCGCGCCGTTGGATCGTCGTAGTAACTTTCCAGTTCATACGGGCTGACGCGAACAATACCTTCAATAGACGTTAAGGGAATGGCGTACATGTCTTCGCCAATGCGCACCATCAACGCACGGTTAACCGATACAGTGAACGGCAAGCGCACAATAAATTCTGTGCCTTTACCTACAGCAGAATGGATTGCCATGGAACCGCCCATGGATTTTATTTCACTGTGTACAACATCCATGCCGACACCGCGACCAGAAATCTGCGTCACTTTTTCTGCGGTACTGAATCCGGCCTGCAGGATAAACTGCAACGCCTCACTGTCTGTAATACTCGAATCCGCAGTAAGCAGTCCGCGCTCGATGGCTTTTTTGCGCACGGCATCAACATTGATACCACCACCATCGTCGCGCAGGGAAATGAGGATATCACCGCCATCCCGTCCCAGACTTAATACCACGCGTCCCTGTTTGTTTTTGCCTGCAGCTAAACGTTTTTCTGGCGTTTCAATACCGTGGTCACACGCGTTACGCAACATGTGCTCAAGCGGCGCCACCATGCGCTCCAGCATGGTTCTATCCAGTTCGCCTTGTACATTTTCCAGATCAAAAACAATATCCTTTTTCAACTCGCTCGCAACTTGTCGAATGATGCGGCGCAAACGCGGCTCCAGGCGAGAAAACGGTACCATGCGCGAACGCATCAAGCCTTCTTGCAAACCGGTGTTGATCCGGGCTTGTTGCACTAAAAGCGTTTCTGTATCGCGCAATTTATTATTCAGCGAGCTGCGAATATCCAGCAAATCCGATGCTGATTCCGTCAAGGAACTGGTTAACTGCTGCACTGTTGAGTAACGATCCATTTCCAACGGATCAAAATCATCACTGCGCTCTTGTATTTCTGACATGCGGGACTGGATTTGCGCATCAGTCTCCGCCTCCAGACGGCGCAACTGATCCTGCAAACGCTGGATAGTCGCTTCCATTTCTTCCGATGTACGCTCTATGTCAATCATCTGCTGTTCAACACGCGAACGGTTGATTGACGTTTCACCGGCGAGGTTAACCAGGTTTTCCAGCAGATCGGCAGATACCTTGATCATTTCCTGCTGTGCTTGTGCCGCTTTCGCATCAGCAGCAGCTTGCGCACCTTTCTTGCCTGCAATCGCTTCTTCCAGACCGCGCGGCAATTGTCCGCCGCGGAAAGGGATAATTTTCGCAGTAGCTGCTGGCGCCGCCTGGGCAGTTTCCATGACCGGCGCAGCAACATCACTGTTATATAACGCAGCCATGGACTCCATATTTGCAGAATCAATATGCTGATCCTGAAATAATTCTTCCGACAGCATATCGGCGATAGACGCATCTTCCGGCAATATATTTGCTGGCTGCATATCCATAACAGGTGCGATACCTGTTTGACTATCAGTGACAGGCTGTCCTGCTGCCACACGCTGCAACAGCGCGACTCCCGCTACCAATTTATCCTGATAGTCATGAATGGTTGCAAACAAGGCTTCGTCGGCAATACCACTGAATTGTTCCAATTGCGTTTCGAGGTCGTGTGCCAAATCACCCAAACCCATGACGCCAGCCATGCGCGCTCCACCTTTAAAAGTATGCAGATTGCGTTTCAATGCATCGCAGTAACTGCCATCTTCTGGTGTTTCATGCCAAGACTGTATTTGTGCCTCCAGATCTTCCAGCAACTCGCCAGCTTCATCCAGAAAGATACCCAACAATTCAGGATCGATGTCTTCACCAAGACCTAGATCTATAACAGCAGTATTGGCATTAATAACAACTACAGGCTCTTCTATAGCTACAAATTTTTCATCGACAAATGTTTCGCCACTATCCAACACAGGAGCAGCAATAATTTCTTCCTGCACTGCCTCTGCCCAGGTTTCGCCCACTGCCTCTTCCACCAACTGGACATCTTCCATCAATGGAATGTCTTCAATGACATCAGGCAATGGCTCAAAGACTGGCTGATCCGACATCGTTGTCACGCCAGGCAATGCTACCGCCATAGGCACAGGTGACTGACCAGCAGCTAACGCACGCCCCTGACCAACGCCCGCCAGAATGGCATCCTGATACTGCAAAATTTGCGTGAACAACTCTTGATCTGCCGGCCCGACAAAATGTTCAAGCTGCGTCTCAAGATCATGTGCCAGCGAACCCAAACCGGTGAGACCGGACATCCTGGCTCCACCCTTCAGCGTGTGCAAATTGCGCCGCAACCCATCAGCAAAACTGTTGTCTTCCGGTGCTGATTGCCAATCAGCAATAAGCTGTTCCAACTCTTCGACCAGTTCGTCTGCTTCTTCCAGGAAAATTTGCAGCAACTCGATTTCAATGTCATCGCTGTATTCGAGAATTCCGCCAGAAGAAGCGCCTGCTTCAGGTGTAGCAAAGGAAACCACTTCATCTTCTACTGCTTCAAGTTCTACTGGTTCAGGTTCTACCGCTTCAAGTTCTACTGCTTCAAGTTCTACTGGTTCATGTTCTACCGCTTCAAGTTCTGCGACTTGAGGTTCAACCTCATCAAGCTCTATTGCTTCAGATTCTGCAACTGCAAACTCTATAACTTCAGGCTCTGCAAATTCAGGCTCTGCAAATTCAAAGTCCACAGTTTCTGCATCAGCAACCGCATCTTCAATAGGCAGCAGATCGTTTTCACTATCAGCGACCGACAAAGCAATAGAGGCAAGCTCAGTCGGAAATTCTATCTGTTCACTTTCTGGCTCAGAAATAATATGCGTAGCGTGTCCGGTTGCTTCCAGCGCAGAGAAATTAACTTGCGCCACATCGCCACTTCTCCATGCCCGCACCATACTTACACCACGGAACATACGATCCTGAGCATCATGCAGCATGTTAAACAGGGCAGCGTCTGCTTCGCCTGTATAAAATTCAATTTGTGTTTCCAGATCATGAGCCAGGGTGCCGAGCAGCATCAAGCCGCTCATGCGCGCTCCACCTTTGAAAGTATGCAGTGTGCGCCTTACCGCATCAGCCATACTATTGTGGGGATCTTCACTCCATGAATGAATTTCGCCCTCTAATTGCTCAAGCAGCTCATCTGCCTCTTCGAGGAAAATGTCAATCAACTCAGGATCCAGATCTGCCAGCATCGCCAGATCTTCTGCGTTGGAATCCTGTGTTTGCACAGAGTCGGTCATCTCAACCAACGGCGCTTCTACTGCAACATCAGAGAATGTTTGACTGCAGAATTCCGCTAAACGCAACTCCAATGCTTCGTTATTAAACAGATCTTCGCTGGCGGCAAGACGATCCATAAAATCAATCAGATCATTGTGCGCTTCAAGCGCCAAAGGCTGCCATTGATCAAAAGCTGATTGCCCGGTTTTTGCATGCGCATAGCAAGGAATGATCGCTCTGGCCAATGCTGAAATAGGCAACAGACCCGCTTCATCAGCACCAGCAGCCATTTCACCCAATTCAAAAACAATACGATCAAGACCGGTGGCATCACCAGCCTCAGACCATTGCGCCAGGGCAGGCGCAATGTCCATCAACGCATCCATATCATTAATCAGGAAGTTGTTGAAACGCGTTGGATCCACCGTTGCCAGCACAGGAACTTCAACACTCGAATCAGAAGCGCCGGAGCCAGTCAGACTCATTTGTAAATTGGCAGTTTGAGCGAGAAGGCTAGTCATGTTAGGCAGAACAACACGCTTGTGCTTGTCTATCAGATGCAGGCCATAACGAATTTCTGCGACGATATCAACGAGCAAATCTGTGAAATTGTCGCCGACGCTGATTTGATAAGCACGTAACTCTTTTACAAATTTTTCAAAAGGCGCTGCCAACTCGGCAATCGGCGTCACCTCCGCCATGTGCGCACTGCCTTTCAGTGTATGCAGTGCACGCTGTAAAGCATCTGAAGTTTCAACCGCTATTGGCGACCTTTCGCGCGCATGGGCAATCCATTGATCTGCCACTTCGAGATGCATTTCTGCTTCGCTCGCAAAAATCTCCCATAGCGTGGCATCAAAATCTTCATCCATATCATCTGCAGATTCCGACGCCACGTCAGCAGAGAAAACAATTTCTTCAGCATCAGCAGGCTCAACCTCAGAAGAATCCACTGAATCAACCATAGACAGGACAGGAATATCATCGCTGACTTCCTGCGTGACAATCGCTGCTGTTTCATCAACCAGATCCAGAGCAGGCATCGCCTGATTGCCCGCTACCGCAAAAGCAGCTTCTGATAAACGCTGCGACAACGCCGGCTGCGGATCCAGCTTGCGCTGACTGAATGCAACAATCATCGACGGAATTTTTTCTACCACACGATCAATAATGGTACAAAGATTAGCGCCCGGCTCAATCGTGCCATCTATAACACGGTTCAACATATTTTCAACCGACCAGGCTAATTCGCTAACCTCTAGCGCCTTCGCCATCCGGCCGCTGCCTTTCAGCGTATGGAATCCACGTCTGAATTCGGTTAATGAACTGGTGTCAGCAAAGTTTTCGCGCCATTTTGGATAAAATTCGCGAATGGCCTCTATCACTTCTTCGGCTTCTTCAATAAATATTTCTGCAATTTCTTCGTCGAAATCTTCAGTCTGGATGGGCGCATCAACTGTTTCAGGTCGTACAGCAACCGACTGCACAACATCAGGCAATGTTTGTACAGGCTCAACCGTTTGTACAAGTTCAACAGCTTGGGCATTGCTAACAGGGCTATCAAGAATTAGCGGTACAGCAGGTGACGATTCCAATTCCGCCAACTCGTCTTCAGTTAACAGAGGAGCGTTAAAGTTTGCTTCTTCTGCAGCGGCGCCACTGTTAGCAACTTGCGTTAAAACTATTGGCTCCTCCACTATTTCTGGCGCATCAATCGCTGGTTCAGGCTGTTGATCAAGAACAGGCACTATCGAGTCGATCTGTTA
>DAOMGA010000033.1:0-9422 GCA_035430085.1 Pseudomonadales bacterium | reverse complement strand
AAATCTTCATAGTGTTCGGCCTGCTGTTGGGGAATATCAATAAAACACTGTAACCAGTTCATTCAGATAAATTGCTCATGGGAGGCGTATCAAGCGCCGTGATAGCAGGAAAGGTAAGGATAAATTCTGTGCCGATGCCGTCTTCGGCCGGGCTTTTGACGTCGATATGGCCGCCGTGATCTTCCACGATGCTGTACACCAGCGACAGACCCAATCCTGTGCCCTGTCCGGCTTGCTTGGTGGTAAAAAACGGCTCGAACAATCGCACCAGATGCTGCGGTTCTACCCCGTGGCCGTAATCGCGGATATGTACCACGATATTGCCGGCCAACTGTTCTGAACTGATATCGATGGGGCTTTCTGCTTGACTGGCATCCCTGGCATTGCTGAGCAAGTTGATGAAGAGCTGTGTCAACGTCTGCTCGCTGCCCATCACCAATGCATCCGGTGCCATCAGGTTGTTGTAATGCACGCGGGTGCGGTCTTTCTGCAGGGACAGCAGGTGAATCGCCTCTTCAATGCACTCGAACAAATCGACCACCACCGGCTCGTCATCGCCGGCTTTGCCCGCATGGGCAAAATGCACCAGTGATTGCACGATACGGGTGATGCGCTCGGTCTGTCCAAGGATCTGCGCCGCGGCTTCACGCACCTCTGGCTGGTCGCTCTCGAACTTGAGATCCTGCGCCAGACAGGCAATACCGGTCACCGGGTTGCCCACCTCATGCGCCACCCCGGCTGCCAAACGCCCGATGGAAGCCAAGCGCTCACTGTGCAGCAACTCCTGCTCCAGTTGCTCGGTTTCCGTCATATCATCAATCATGATGATATGACCTTCTGAATCCACCAGATCACCGCCACCCAAGGTCGCTTTATGCAGACTAAGCCAGTGCTTACTACCGTCAATTTCCACGGTCTGCTTACGCATATGGGTCTGGCTGTCCTGCAAAAACCCGTCCTGCAGGAAATCGTCTATCAGATGCCCCCACGGTTCCGGCAACGTAACCGCTGTCGACCCCAGCACCGTTTCCGTGGCGATGCCGGTCAACTCCACCATCGCACGATTCCACAGCAAGACCTCGCCATCGTCGCCGAGTGAACACACGGCCATCGGCAAACTTTCCAGCGTCTGGCGGTGATGGCGGCGCAGTTTGTCCAGCTCGCCCGCCATACCGGTCAGGTGGTGTCGATACTGGTTGATGCGGTTTTCGACAAAATGCAGATCTTCCTTCAACGGTGCATCGACCGCCGTGTGATACGGCACTACACGATCCATCAAGGCGTGAGCGACTGCCGCACCCATCAAACCCGACAGATTGGCTTCCAGCCGGTCACGCAGTCGTCGCAAAGCGTAGGGACGGGCATCATCCTGTGTCTGATTGATATCAGCCAATGCGCGTTGCAATTCCTGTCTGGCGGTTTCGGCGCCCAACACCTGTACCAGGCGCTCGCCAATATCCGCCACGCTGTGCACGTCCAGCTCCATGCGCAATGGCCGATCCGTGTCGTCAATCGAGCATTGCTCTGCCGCGCGCAATTCATCCGCCGAGGTGGACGTCAAACGGGACACTGCCATGAACAATAGAATATTGATGATGATGGCTGCCGTCGTCAGCTGGCTCCAGTTTTCAATTCCCAGACGTATAGTCACATCCACTATCGGCAGTTGTACCACCCGCCAACCCGCCAGTGTGGGCAGTAATAGTCCCGCCAGCCAGATCGACATCCCTGCGCACAAACCGACCAGCAAACCCTGCCGATTGGCGCGCGGGCCATACAGCACTGCAAACATCCCGGGCAAGAATTGCAGGCTGCCGATGAACGATAAAATGGCGAGATCCGTCAGCGTCTGGCCATTCTGCAACAGGCGATAAAACAGATACCCTGCCGCCACGATCAGCGCAATCAATACGCGGCGCAGCCAGGTAATCAGACCGTAGAGATCGGTCATGCCGGCAATCGGACGGTACAGCGGCAGGATCCAGTGATTGAGGCACATCGTCGACAGCGCCACCGACATCACCACCGTAGTGCCAATCGCCGCTGACAATCCACCGATGTACGCCAGCGCCAACAACTTGGTTTTGCCCAGCGCCAATGGCACACCCAGCGTAAAGTATTCCGGTGTGACCGCCGCACCCACTTCAAACCCCGCCCACAGGATCGGCAGGATCGGCAGGCTCAAACACAGCAGATACAAGGGGATACCCCAGCTGGCCTGACGCAGTGTGCGCAAACGGGTGTTTTCAGCGAAGCCCATATGGAACATATGCGGCAGGACAATCGCAGTGGCAAAAAACAACATCACCAGCATGTGTGACGAGGTGTTCTCCACCGGATGGTACAGCGCCTCACTCTGCTCGGGGTGCAAGGACAACCATTTTTCCAGACCGCGAAAACCACCGAACACATCGCGCAAGGCAAATAGCCCGACCATCAGCAGCGCCACCATCTTGACTACCGATTCCAGCGCCAACACGGTGACCAGACCGCGATGCCGTTCACGCCCCGCGCCAAATACTGCCGCAAACAACACGATAGCACTGCAGAAAATCACGGCGATCTGATCGTGCAGCACAAATAATTCACTGCGATTGGCCATCGGTCGGTAACTGATAATCAGCGACGTATCCGCCACTGCCTGAATCTGTAGCGCCAGCAAGGGCAGCGCGCACAACACCATGAATAACGTCGCCAATACACCAACGAACGGGCTGCGAAAACGGAATACCAGCAGATCCGCCAAGGAGTGCAACTGGTACGTGCGCGAGAGGCGAAACATCGGCATCAGGATCAGCGGCGCAAACACAAACAAACCGCCGGCGCCCATGTAATACGACAGCGCACCATAACCATACTGGTTAAACAGATCGACCATGCCATAAAACGTCCAGGCACTAGCCAACACGCCGAGTGACAACACCTGCACCACCGGGTTTTCACTCAGCCATTTCTGCCCACCGCGACGCTCACCAATCCACGCCACAACAAACAACAAACCGAAATACAGTGCGCTGAGTAACAGCACTTTTTGCTCGAAGTTCAGCATTTGCTGGAAGTTAAACCAGGACAGCATGATGCTAGAGCCTGTCTTCGTTATCGGGTGTACCGGGTTGCAGCAGGAACGTCACCGCGACAATGCCGGCCCAGATCAGATAGGGGCGATACCAGGCGCCACCGGGATCGATCATCCAACCGAATGCCGTCGGTGAAAACACATAAGCGGCCAGAATCAGCAGCAGTACCGATCGCGAGATATACACGCCAGCTTCCCCGAAGCGTTAGATGGCACAGATGGTACCGAATGGCAGCGCCGCTGAACAGAAAAGCCGTGAGAGCTGCTAACATTCGCGCTTTCGTGACACTGTCAGGTTTTATCACCATGAACGCATCCACCTCTCCAGTACGCATTGCCGTAACCGGCGCCGCCGGGCGCATGGGCAAAACCCTGATTGAAGCCGTGCACGCTGCCGATGGCGCGATACTCACCGCCGCCATCGAACGCCCGGACAGCTCACTGGTGGGCAGCGATGCAGGCGAGTTAGCGGGCATCGGTCGCAATGGCGTCATCGTCACGGGTGACATTCATGCCGTGATCAATACCTTCGATGTGTTGATCGATTTCACCGCCCCGGTTGCCACACTCGCCAACCTGAGCGCCTGCGCCGCCCACGGAAAAAAAATGATCATCGGCACCACAGGTTTTAGCGCCGAACAAAAAACACCTCTGCTCGCCGCGGCAAAACAAACCGGCGCAGTGATGGCATCCAACTACAGTGTCGGTGTGAATTTATGTTTCAAATTACTCGATACCGCAGCGCGTGTATTGGGTGACGACGTCGATATCGAAGTCTACGAAGCGCATCACCGTCATAAAGTCGATGCACCTTCCGGTACTGCGTTGCGCATGGGCGAGGTCGTAGCGCAAGCATTAGGGCGCGATCTGGAAAAAGTGGCAGTTTATGGTCGCGAAGGACAGACCGGTGCGCGTGCACGCGACACTATCGGTTTTGCTACCGTGCGTGCCGGCGACATTGTTGGCGATCATACGGTGATGTTTGCCGCCGATGGCGAGCGCGTGGAAATCACGCACAAAGCCAGTTCACGCATGAGTTTTGCACGCGGCGCCGTGCGCGCAGCACAGTGGTTGCAATCACAACCCGCCGGACTGTATGACATGCAGGACGTTCTGGGCTTACGTTAAACAGGTCTGCGTTAAACATGCCGGAAAACTGGTCGGGGAACTGGTTGGAAAACATTCAAGCCTGGGCACAGGAACTCGGTTTCCAGCAAGTCGGTATCAGCGATATTGACATCGCAGAACACGCACAACATTTGCAACACTGGCTCGATCATCAGCATCACGGCGACATGGCATGGATGTCACTTCACGCCACATTGCGCGCACACCCTGAACAATTGCATCCCGGCACTTTGCGCGTGATTTCTGTGCGCATGGATTATTTACCGGATGACGATAAAAACCTGATCGCAAAAATCAGCCCGGACGGCAGCGCCTATATTGCACGCTACACGCTGGGGCGTGATTACCACAAACTGATGCGCAAACGCCTCGCGCAACTCGCAAATAAAATTGAAGAGCACGCGCAACATAAGCACCGTGCTTTTGTCGACAGTGCGCCGGTACTGGAGCGCGCTTTCGCACAAAAATCCGGCCTGGGCTGGATAGGCAAAAACACCATGCTGATCAATTCCCAAGCCGGTTCCTATTTTTTTCTCGGCGAAATCCTCACGGATTTGCCTCTGCCATTGACGCATCCACAAGACTCACAGCATTGCGGCAGCTGCACAGCGTGTCTGGATCTCTGTCCTACACAAGCCTTTGTCGCCCCGCATCAACTGGATGCACGGCGCTGTATTTCCTATCTCACAATAGAAAATAAAAACAGCATCCCGGAAGAATTTCGCGCAAAAATGGGCAACCGGATTTTCGGTTGCGATGATTGCCAGGCGGTTTGCCCGTGGAATAAATTTGCACAGCGCACCAAACAGGAAGATTTTTTACCGCGTCATGGACTGGATAACATACAGCTGACGGAATTGTTTTTGTGGAGTGAAGCAGAATATCTACAGAAAACCGAAGGCTCTGCCCTGCGTCGCATCGGTTACGAAGGCTGGTTGCGCAACATTGCTGTAGCGCTGGGCAACGCCAATGCCACGCCAGCTATTATCGCTGCGCTACAAAGTCGTCTGGAATTTCCCTCTGCGCTGGTGCGCGAACATGCCATCTGGGCGATTAATCGTCACACGAACAACGACCTTTAATTCACTAGACTCTTTTGTGCTAAATAATGCAAATACAACCAGTAACTCACCGCAATGAATGCTGTGAATATGCACGGTACCAGCATGGCTGAAAATTGCACTCGGACAAAAGCGAGTGACCCGGCAATGCCGCCGATGGTAAAACCCATAATTAAGGTGAGATACAGGATTATTTTTCTTGCGTCTGTTTTTTGACCCCGCAGCCGTAAACCCATTGCAACACCGAGATCAGTAAACAAACCGGAAACATGTGTTGTTCTGACAATGGCACCACTGTATGTACTGGTCATTGCGTTTTGCAGACCACACGCCGCAGAGGCAAAAAAGTGACCTAATAATGATCCGTGATTCAGAAGTATCATGGAAACAAACAAAAGCACCGACTCCGTTATAAGGGCAAAACTGTAACGCCTCCCCAATTTTAATGCCGTATTTCCAATCACAATGCCACTAAATGCTGCGCCCAAAATAAAACACAGCATTACAAGCAACAAGTGCCAAACTTCATAAAAATCCGTGTTTGCTACCGCCAATGACAGGAATGTTGTTGTTCCTGTTAAATGCGACACCGCCTGATGTTTAAAACCCAGAAGACCAATTGCATTGATAAAGCCTGCGTTGAATGCAAGAAAAAATCCTCCGAGCTCTACCCACTTTGGCAATTTATTTATCATGGAAAATCATCCGGGTTAGCTACCAAGAGCCAAGCGGCGCAAGTGAAAGCGGCGCATACAGTGTGAAGTATGCGCCAGTTGAATCATTTCACCAGCTCAATATCTCCCGGCTTCCATGTCTTGTTGAACCAGGGATCCAGCGGCCCATACAGTCTCAAAATCATGAACCAGCCTTTGCCTGGCAGAGTTTGCACCCAGTTGTTTTCATAACCGGCAGGCGCTTTTGGTCCAAAATAAACATCCACCGAACCGTCGGCGTTGGTCTTGATGTCTTTGTTCTGGCTGCTCACACTCGGTGCCTGCTGATCCGTTTGCACCATGGAACGTGTCTGGTTGTCATACACAATAACCGACCAGAAATCCTTCACTGGTACGTTCGGCGGAATGTGCATCTTGTAAGTCTTGCCACCATCGAAGGGGTTGCCGTTCGCATCCTGTACAGACCACGGATACTGCGAACCTTTACCCACCATTTTCATTTCCATCGCGGGCGTAACACCAGTCGCAAAGTAGTAATACTGGATGTAGCCGTCCATGTTGGTCACACCCGGCGAGCTCTCGAATTTGTAACCGCCAAAGAACGGCAGACGCCACGGGCTATCCGGATAAAAGTAGGCTTCCGGTGAACGGACTTTAAAGGCTATGGTGCGAGCGGTAACAGCACCGATATTCGCGGCATCGGTGAGAATTTTTTTCATGCGCTCGTCGGGAGCGAAAGGCTGGCCTTTGACAATACCGATCGATGCGAACAATCCGAGAGTCGTTGGATCGGAGCCGTCTGCTGGTTCTTCCTGAATGACTTGATTCAGCAAACCCCAGAACGCGTAGTCACCAGGCGCGACAAAATTAGCTGGCACGCCTGAGGCGTTAGCAAACTTCATGGCCGGTGGATTAGCGGCATCGGAAAGTTGATAGATCTTGAGATTTTTCTTCACGGACTCAACGCCGGGCTTTGTTGAGCCATCGACAACAAATGCGCGGAAGAAAAACCAGTTGCCATAAGTGCTCGGACGTACGACAACATAACCCGCTGGAATCTCACCCTGATAACCGGGTGGCAGAAAGAGATATTTTCCGCCCTTGCCCTTATCCTCACCGGTAATGCCGACATCAGCAACCCAGCGATACCAGAAATCGTTTACTCCACCCAGGACTTCGGGCGGAACTTCCACAACCACTGGGCCCTTTTTGGTATCGAGCCAGATGAAGTTGTAGATCGTGTTGTCGTTGGCAGTCAGCTCGACGCTGCGTGGATCAACGAGATCTTCCCAGATGACATCGGTCTGGTTATCCGGCCCAAACTTGCGGAGCGAATCGCGCATACCGGCCTGGTTCACGACCGGTATGGCCATAAGATAAGCCTGGAGTGCACGCGAACGATCGAGATTGTCATAGATTTTCTCGACGGTTTCTTCTGAAGGATAGCCGTAGTTCAGGTTAAGTGTGCCAATGGAACTTTCAATCTTGTCGGGCACGGCGACGCCGGGAGCGATAGGCGTTGCCATTTTCATCTGCTCTGGATTGTCTGCGTAGACCGTACTCGACCATACAAGGCAAGGCAAAATGGCATTAATAAGAATTTTCTTTACGTTAAATTTCACTTTGCTCTCCTTTTTTAAAAACTTGCTAACGACCTTGATAGGCTTGTTATGTTTCGATTCGCCTTACTCGCCTAACACGTAAGTGATTTTCGTGGTTTTCTGAATAATTTGTGCAACAGGACATTTTTTTGCAATTTGCACCAAACGATCCATTTGTTCGATTGTCAATTTTGGGCTGTTGCTAAAAGAGAAGTTTTGCGTAAATTCAAATTCAGCACCATGATCTGTATTGATAGAACGCATGGTTACATCTACGCCGATTGAGCCCAAATCCCAACCCTTGCGATTGGCATACATTCGTAAAGTAGTAGCAACACAAGAAGCAAGAGAGCCCAACAACAACTCTTGAGGAGTTGTATATTTATCCTGACCACCTACCTCACTAGGTTCATCCGTAAAATACACGTGATGGCGGTTGGTTACTTTGGTTAGATAGTTCTCGTTTTCCAGTACAGCATTAGCCTTTTCCTTCATTAACATAACCTACTCCTCTATAAACACTTCAAAATGTATAGCAACTCTATTTACTGCCTGAGCAACTTACAAGAAGATTTGCTACCACAATGAACAAATCTCTGAAATTACCCGGTGCAATTCGGTCACGGCTGCTTCGCTTATGGAACATCAGTATTAAGGATCAGGCGCAAACGACCCCGAGCGACTTGATAACACTCACTTCCGCACCGGAAGTTCATTGTGCTGTGGCAGCTCACTGCTTTCTACATACCATGAAGCCCTGGAGCCACAAAAGATATTTTGCTGCGGCTTTATGCCCGGGTCTTCGTCTAGTGTACCGGCAGGAACCACCATGTTTGGCACACCTTTTACTGCCCACGGCATAGATGAGCCACATTTCTTACAGAAGCTTGTTGTCAGGTATTTAGCTTCTTGTAGGTCGTATGTGCCTACTTGCTCCTGACCTTCTAACCATTTGAATTGCGAAGTGGGTACAAAAATATTGGCTGCATGCGCACTACCAGTGAATTTTCTGCACCTTGAGCAATGACAGTATTGAAAGCCTTTGAATGGCGGTTGAATTTCATACTTGATGCTGCCACACAAACAACTACCTTTCATATTTACGACTCCTTGGCGCGGTTGTATTACTGACTGCTAACGCAATATTTTCTAATTCTGATTTAGTGGAGCGCTTTGTTAAGGCAAATAAGTTACTGCAGCGCATTATTTTGGCACCCGCATAAACTTAACTGATAGCAGAGAGCCCCATAGCAAAATTGAGAAAAGCAGCGCACCCATACCAATGAATAAATGGCTACTTGAAAGTTGTGCTGGCTGGACACTATTTGCCTTGATAAGCAGCCAATGCACATAAGCAATAAATATGGCAAATATACAACCCAGCCAAGCAATATGCCCATTTAGATACTCTATAGTTTCCTGCTTCCGTTCTGCAGACAACCAAAAATTCTTATTTGGGATATTGATGCTGCTTTGTGCTGTGCGCAAGGCTACCGAAATACCCCTTACAACCACCGATGGAATTCCCAACACGAATGCCAGCATAAAGATTAGATAACCTTTCTGTGACATAAAGCCATTCGGCAGACCTGAACCATTAAAGTGAGAAGCTATATTTTCAGGAAGACTCCCAGTCGTGGCTAGAATAAAAGCCACTACACATATTTCTACAACGATAAATAATTTAACAGGCATATGTTTTTTCATATTTTTGCCCTAACGCCAAGTTAAGCGGCGACTGAAACCGGCGCAACAATGCGAAGCAAATGCGCTGTGGAAGCCGTCCATTGACGAGCGTAGCGATGAACGTCCTTGAGCGATTTATTAGCCTCAAGATTACTTGATAACACCGCAGGAAACACGCGCACCACCGCCACCCAAT
>DAOMGA010000032.1:0-9439 GCA_035430085.1 Pseudomonadales bacterium | reverse complement strand
ACCCGCTGGCGGCGTCTACCAACATCCATGCCTTTGCATTCAATTGTGGGGGCGCAGGCACCGGCTCAGCAATGGATCCAGCAATCGGTAAAAATATCGACAGACACACAGGAAGGTATTTCAGAAATTTTGACAGAGCCATGACTTTTCCAGTGATGATGACAAGAATGCTATTGTAGCGGTCACCCAGTGCCAGACCCAACAACAAACCACGATAAATTCCTATGATCTCGACACACGAACAACAGACAGACAAAGGCTTTTCCATCGGCTGGATCACCCTGAACCTGCCACAAACACTGAACGCACTCACGCTGGATATGGCCACTGCTGCTCTTGAGCAATTGCGCGTGTGGGCAGGTCGAGAGGATATCGTGTGCGTCGTTTTACAGGGCGAAGGGCGTGCTTTTTGCGCCGGCGGCGATGTGCGCCGTATGCGGCAAGGCATTCTGGACAACGACGATTACTGCGAGCGTTTTTTTGAACAGGAATATCGTCTTGACCACACGATTCACCGTTACCCCAAACCATTACTGGCTTGGGGGCATGGCGTGGTGATGGGCGGCGGCCTAGGCCTCCTGGTGGGTGCCTCACACCGTGTGGTCACCCAATCCACTCGCATGGCGATGCCCGAAATCAATATTGGTCTATATCCGGATGTGGGTGCCAGCTGGTTTCTCAATCAATTACCTTCAGGATTGGGATTATTTCTGGGTATCACCGGTTGTGAGTGGAACAGTGCCGATGCAATAGCCTTGAAGCTAGCCGACTATCTATTGGACGATAGTGCCAGACAACAGTTGCCGTCACTGCTCACTACACTGCCGTGGGGCAATACAGCCGTCGACAACCGGGCGGTACTGACCCAGGGTCTACAGCAGCTCCCACCTGCAACCGTGACAATGCAACTGATGCACTTTGCCCAACCCATCGCCCAAGCGTGCCAACACTCCCTGCAACAGACCATTAGCGCGCTGCGCGCTCTCGATATCAAGGAACCGTGGTTTATTCGCGCACTCGACAATCTAGCCCATGGCAACCCGGTGACTGCTTGCCTCGTGGCAGAGCAACTTCGGCGCGGCGGCAACTTGAGTCTGGAAGACGCACTGCGCATGGAATGGTGCGTGTCCATACAATGCTGCCACCTGCCGGATTTTCCGGAGGGCGTTCGCGCCCAATTGGTCGACAAGGACAAGCTGCCGCGCTGGCAATTTGCTGATATTGCCTCGGTGCCCGATGCGTACGTCGCCGGGCACTTTGCACTAGCCGGACGAGATAACCCGCTGGTGAATCTTGCATGAATGGCATACGTTTCATGAACAATTTGCATCCCGGTGCCATTCAATCACGGCCTCCGTGGTGTACACTGGCATGGATACTTTGAGCGGTTCCGGTTAGTTATCCATGCAGATAAAACCCATCAGCGGCTTGGCGCGCGACAAGGTCGACAAATTGTTGGCCAGCATTCCTTTTTATCGCGATGTCTCAAAATCCGAGCCGTGGCAGTACGATATTCTGTTGCGCCATTCACGTATTCTCGACCTGGAACCTGGCGAAGTCGTGATGAAAAAAGGCGATATCGATACCTGGATGTACTTCGTATTGAAAGGCAAATTGGCCGTCTACGCCGACGAAGTGAGCGGCAGTACGCATCCGGTCAACTACATTACTCCCGGCGAACTCTTTGGCGACCTGGCTATTCTGGCTGACGGTAAACGCAATGCCACCGTGGTAGCTGATAGCGCTAGTAAGGAAATTTCGCTGTTCGGTACGGATTTTTCAGTATTCGGCAAACTGGAAGAAATCGGCGGAATCAGTTTGAACACTAAACTGATTTTCTACCGCAGCATGGTACACGGCGTGCGCTGGAAGCTTGAAGTCTACAAAATGCAGCATCCCAATCATGCATTGGTCGCCAAAGGTCGCGCCATCAAGATGTACATGGGCGCCAAAGGCGTCAAGGAAGAGCTGATCGCCCTGCATGAACAAGCGTCAGCCTTGGCTGACGTACTCAAACAATGGAATGTCGAATTCGGTGCGCCTCCTGAGGATACTTCAGCAGAAGACAATGGATTCAGCCCGTCGCTGGCAAACGATCTATAAGCCCCGCGCAAACCTGGTCAGCCCTGACTAAAACCTTCCTGGTCATCACTTTTCCCGGCGCTAGCAGTATCAATGGGAAGAATGGGCTCGCCGGAGAGCTTGCGCTCGATATGCCCCACTAGCATCCTGAGTTGTTTCAGATCCTCATTGAAGCCATCCAGTGTCTGGTAGTTGAGCCACAACAGCCACGTAATCACGAGCAACATCACGCAAATAAAAAAAGTAAACATCAGACTCTCCAGATCATTCAGACCAAAATACCCAAAAAAAAAAAAAAAAACCTGTTCATACACATTACGTAGCGTAATGCCGCAACCCTCGTGTGGAAAATGCAGGTAGATGCACCCTACTACATCTTCAATAATAACCCTTTGATAACCTGAAGTCTTTTTGCATCGTGCGCGCTGCTACGGACGGAGATATTGCTCTGTGAAAAAAACCTACCTGCTAGCCACTTTGATTATCACAGTAATGTCACTGTGGATGCTGAGCGGCATATTCAAATCGGATACACCCCACGATTCTGCTCAAGACGCCACCGCAGAACAAACTGGTGTTAACGATAAAAACTCCGACGCCGGTGTTGCCAGCGTTGCACGAGTCAGGACCCGTCATCTTGTCGCTGAACTCCAACGCATTGAAATCGTGCTGCGTGGTCGCACCGAAGCCAAGCGCGTGGTGGACATCAAGGCAGAAACCGGAGGACGCGTCATTGCTGTACCCGTCGAAAAAGGTCAGCAGGTCAAAGCGGGTGACGTACTCTGTGAATTGGCTGAAGATGGCCGCCGTGCCCAACTGTCGCAAACCCAGGCTGCATTTGAAAAAGCCAGCATCGACTACGAAGGCGGCATGCGCCTGAAAAAAGATGGCTTGCTATCCAATACATCCATGGCCGCCAGCAAATCTGCACTGGAAAGTGCGCGTGCAGCACTCAAGATGGCAGAGCTGGATGTGGAGCACTTGCAAATGCGTGCGGCTTTCGCCGGATTTGTTGAAGATCGCCCTGCCGAAGTCGGCGTGCTGATGGATCGCGGAGCTATTTGCGCCCGTTTGCTGGATGAAGCCTCTCTATTAGCGACAGGTCAGGCATCCGAACGGGAAGTCGCACCACTCGTACTGGGACAACCGGTGATCGTGCAATTGACCAGTGGTGAACATATCGACGGCGCTATCAGTTTTATCAGCCGCGCTGCTGACCCTAAAACACGCACCTACCGCATTGAGGCACGCCTCAACACAAACGGCGTGAATGTCCGTGACGGCATCACCGCCAGAATTACCATACCGTTACAAGAAGTGGTAGCGCACCGCATCACCCCTGCCGTACTGGCACTGGATGACAGCGGGCGCGTCGGTGTACGGATTATCAACGCACAACAACGGGTTGAATTTCATCATGTAGAAGTAGTCAGGGAAACCGCTGAAGGTGTCTGGGTGACAGGTTTGCCGCCTGAAATCAATTTGATCACGGTGGGACAGGAAATGGTGGCCGATGGCGACAAGGTTGATGCCACGCCCGACAACTCGGTATCCCAGGATGACAAACACAGCGAAGAAACCCGAGCTAGCACACCATGAATCAGTTTCTCAATTTCATCATCGACCGCAGCCGCACCACATTCAGCCTGCTGGTGCTGGTGCTGATTATTGGTCTTTACGCTTATAAACATATCCCGGTTGAAGTCACTCCCAATATTGCAACGCCTTACATTTCAGTCACCGTGGTGCTGGAAGGTGTATCACCACAAGACGGCGTGCGACTGCTCGTTAAACCGTCTGAAGTGGAATTGCGCAGCATCGACGGCATCAAGGAAATAACTGCTCGCGCAATGGAAAACATGGTCAACATCGTTATCGAGTTTGATAACGATGTGAATATCGACAGTGCCGTTGCTGATGTGCGCGCTGCGATTGACAGGGCACGCGGGGAATTTCCGGATGAAGCCAAAGAACCCATCATCAAGGAAATTTCATCCGAGGAATTTCCAGCCATCGTGCTAAGTCTGGTCGGTAACAACGTTCAGGAACGTGTGTTGTATAACAATGCACAAGCACTCAAGCGCAAGATCCAGTCGATCCCGAATGTACTGGAAGCCAAGCTTGCCGGACACCGGGAAGAAGTGCTGGAAGCTGTGATTGACCGCAATAAACTGGAAACATCCGGCATCAGTGGCGTGGAACTGATCAACGCAGTCAGCGCCAATAACCTGCTGGTACCAGCTGGCGAAGTTGACACCGGTCGCGGACGGTTTTCTGTAAAACTGCCAGGACTGATCGAGGACTATCAGGATCTTTTCAACCTGCCATTGCGTGCAACATCTGAAGGCGTGGTAAAACTCGGTGATGTTGCCGATGTACACCGCACGTTCAAGGATGCCAGCACCATTACCCGCGTGGATGGCAAGCCGGCTATTTCGATTGAAGTGAGCAAACGTGCTGGCGCCAATATGATTGAAGTTGCCAATGCAGTTCGCGCCATCATGGACGAAGAACGTAAACACTTGCCACCCGGTATTGAATTGGTGACTACATTTGACCAGTCACCTTTTTCATTGCAAATGGTGTCAGAACTGGAAGGCAATATTCTGGCCGCATTGGTTCTGGTATTAGTAGTCGTGGTCGCTGCTCTCGGTTTGCGCTCGGCGATGCTGGTCAGTCTTGGTGTACCTATTGCGTCACTGGGCGGCGTCGCTGTTATTTTCTTGCTCGGTTATTCGTTCAATTTCATGGTGTTGTTTGGACTCTTGCTGGCTATCGGCATGATTGTCGACGGTGCCATCGTAATTGCCGAATACGCCGACTGCAAAATGGCTGACGGGATGTCACCTCGCGATGCCTACATTGCCGCATCGGTTCGCATGTTTGCACCGGCGACTGCATCCATGCTGACCACACTGGCAGCCTTCCTGCCACTGATGTTCTGGCCAGGAATTGATGGCGCATTCATGCGCATCCTGCCTGTTACCGTATTTGCTGTGTTGTCGTGGTCACTATTGTTCGCACTGGTTTTCTTGCCGGTACTCGGCGCGATTTTTGGTAAAGCGGAACTCGATCAGGAAAGTATTGATCAATTGCGCACACTGGAACATGGCGACCCCCGGGAGCTAGGTGGCATCACTGGTGCTTACGCACATTTTATTGAAAAAATCCTGCACAGACCTTTTTTATCACTGGCAAGTGCAATCGGCATTCTGATTACCATATTTGTCCTGTATGGCCACTTCAACGCAGGCACTATGTATTTTACTGAATCAGAAACTGAACACGGCGAAGTGAATGTCAGCGCACGCGGCAATCTGTCGGCGCAAGAATCTGCCGCACTGGTAATGGAAGTCGAAAATATCGTTCGAAAAATTCCTGGCGTGGTATCGGTGTATACCAGCGCCTATCCAGTTGGTACCGCACAAGGTCGCCGCAATGCATCGGAAGATGAAATTGGTCACATGCTGGTGTCACTGGAATCCACACACACACGTCAACGCAGTGCCAGCGAAATTTTCTGGGAGGTACGCGAGCGCACCAAACATTTATCCGGTATCCGCATTTTTGCTGAAAAATTGAAAGGCGGTCCGCCCGTTGCGAAAGATATCCAGATTGAAATGCGCTCCGACAATCAGGCGCTGTTGCAGTCAGAAGCTATCCGTGTACGGAAATATCTGGAATCCAGCGTAAAAGATCTGGTCGATATCGATGACACCATGCCGTTACCGGGAATTGAATGGGAAATTCAGGTAGACCGCCGACAAGCCGCACTCTACGGCGCCAGCGTGGGTGATGCCGGTCTCGCAGTTCAATTGATTACCAATGGTGTTCTGGTAGGGAAATATCGCCCCGATGATGCAGAAAGCGAAGTGGATATTCGTGTGCGCTACCCGGTTACCGAACGCAATATAGAAACACTGGATGTGCTGACGGTGAACACACCACAAGGCGCTATCCCGATCAGCAACTTCGTCAAACGCGTGGCAAAACCTCATGTCAATAAATTGCAGCGTCTGGACGGCTCAGGTGTGGTTTCTGTTTACGCCAATGCTGCCATCGGCGTATTACCGAACGACAAGATTGCCGAAATAAAACACTGGCTTGATACCGAAGCTGAGATAAACCCGGCTGTCAGTTTGCGCTTCCGCGGCGCCAATGAGAATCAGGAAAAGTCCATGCGTTTTCTCGGTATCGCTTTCTTGCTGGCAATGTTGCTGATGCTCGCCATGATGGTGGCACAGTTCAACAGTTTTTATCAGACGTTTCTGGTGCTGTCTTCTGTAGTGATGTCTACTGCTGGCGTATTGCTCGGTCACATGATTTTTCAACAACCGTTCAGCGTTATCCTCGGCGGTGTAGGGATCGTCGCACTGGCCGGCGTCATTGTGCATAACAATATTATTCTGCTCGACACCTACAACCACTTGCGCCGCAACCAACCGGAATTATCACTGGTGGAAATGGCTGTTCGTACTGGCGCTCAACGCTTGCGTCCAGTATGCCTCACGGTTATCACGGCAGGATTGGGCCTGGTCCCACTGGCACTGGGGATCAGTGTTGATCTGGTCGGTCGTGAAATCACCGACAAAGGCATGGTGGCGCAATACTGGAAACCTCTCGCTGCTGCCCTGGTATACGGTCTTACTTTCGCCACCGTACTGACCTTGATCATCACACCTATGATGATGATTATTCCCGAGCGCATTAATCAATGGAGAGAAAAACGTCGTGGGCGATAACACTGCTGCAAAAAAACAAGCTGAGATCGAAGCTGCCGTTTTTCGTCGTTTGCTGGAACATCTGGATAACCGCAAGGATGTGCAGAATATAGAACTGATGAACCTTGCAGGCTTTTGTCGCAATTGTCTCGCTAAATGGTACAGCGCTGCTGCGACAGAAGCTGGAACGACACTGGATTACGAAGCAGCACGCGAAATTATTTACGGCATGCCCTACAGCGAATGGAAAGAGAAACACCAGCAAGAAGCCACACCGGAACAACTGGCTGCATTTAATTCATCGCAGAAAAAATGAATAGCTAATCAGCCTGCAAGCGCAAATGCTTTGGACGTAAACCTGTCATTAACAGCACCGCAAAATAAGCAACAATACCAGCACTGCACATCACCGCCAGATACAGGATACGCTGCTGCCAACTGTACGCCGACCAATCTGGCCAAAGGTGCAACAATCCTCCCAGCACCAGCACCATGGCTCCATTACTCGCCAGCATCTGCATGATGAAACGTCCCCAGCCGCGACCGTATTCGTAGATATTCTGTTTACGTAATGCGCGGAACAACAGACCTGAATTGATGTAAGCCGCTAATGCGGTTGCCAGCGCCAAACCCACGTGCCCAATGTTGTAGACGTGCTGGAAAAACAACATGAATGTTACATTCATGATCTGTGCTGCTATGACTGAAATCACGCCGATACGCACAGGCGTTCTGATGTCTTGTCGCGAATAGAATCCGGGGGCGAGAATTTTTATCATCATAAAACCAACCAGCCCCACACCGTATGCACGCATCGCCCAGGCAGACATTTCAATATCGTGTGCAGTTGTCTGGCCATGTTGAAACAAGGTACTCAGTATCGGCGTTGCCAACACCACCAGCGCCAGCGCAGCGGGCACGCCAATTAACATATTGAGGCGAATGGCCCAGTCCAGCGTGGAAGAAAACTCCTTTGGTGAATCCGCAATATGACTGCGCGATAAACTGGGCAAGATCACCGTCGCCACCGCGACACCAAAAATACCCAGTGGCAGTTCTGAAACGCGTTCGGAGTAATAAAGCCATGCCACACTGCCCGTAGGCAGGAATGAAGCGAGAATAGAATCCATCATCAAATTAATCTGGCTGACTGAAACACCAAAAATAGCCGGCACCATCAACTTCAAAACGCGTTGCACACCTTCGTGATGCCAATCCCATTTCGGCACTGGCATCAGATGGATTTTTTGCATGGATGGCAACTGGAAAACCAGTTGCACAACACCAGACAACAACACACCCCACGCCATGGCAAATACCGGCTGGTCAAACCACGGCACAGCAATCGTGGCAGCACCAATCAACGTCAGATTCATCAGGATAGGCGTTGCTGCCGGTGCAGCAAAACGGTCATATGTATTCAGTACCGAACTGGCAAAGCCCGTCATGGTGATTAAAAACAAATACGGAAAAGTGATGCGCAACATCTCGCTGGTTAACCCGAAACGTTCCGGATCATGCAACCAGAAACCCGGCGCAAACAGAATGGTGAACCACGGTGAAGCCAATACCACCAGAGCACTGACAGCAAGCGATGTACCGCCCAACACGCCGGCAACATGATTCACCAGATCACGCACTGCTGCTTTATCACCACGCGCACGATACTCTGCCAACACCGGCACAAACGCTTGTGCGAATGCGCCTTCAGCAAATAATCGGCGTAAAAATTGCGGGATGCGGAACGCAAGAAAAAAAGCATCGGCACCCGGCGTATGGCCGGCACCGATGGCATTCGCCAAAACAATATCACGCACCATACCCAGCACACGCGAAATTTGCGTCATGATGCTGACCATCGCACTGGAACGGAATAAGTGGCGTGTAGAAGCAGGTGTAGTAACCGGAGCGTTACTCATGGGGCCACCCACGTTTTAAAAAACTCATCGGCATCAAGAGACGGCACGGCTTTCAATTCACCTGCCGGTGTACCGAGATACAAAAAACCCAAAAGCCGTTCATCTGCAGTCAACCCCAGTTTTTCTGCCAACAACGGCTCATACGTCACCATGCCGCTGCGCCACATCGCGCCCACATTCAAAGCATGGGCAGCAATCAGCATATTTTGCACGGCAGCCGCTACAGACATCATCTGTTCGATTGCAGGAATTTTTGTATGCGGGGTGATGTGCGCAACAATCAATACAACCAGTGGTGCGCGCAATAATCGACCGGCAGTTTTGTTGCGTTGCACTTCATTTGGCGAGTTTTCAACATCAGCAAGAATATTGCCCACAAGGATGCGATCTTCACCCTCTACCAGTAAAAAACGCCATGGCCGCAATTGACCGTGGTCCGGGGCTCGCAGTGCTGCATGGAAAATATCTGCGCGCTGCGCGGGGGATGGAGCAGGTGCCACCAGCTCGGAAACAGAAACACGATTGTGGATCGCTGCAAGCACCGCAGCAGGATGTGTATTCTGTTCTTGCATAAAGCGCGACGTCCTTCAAAGATCAGGAGCGCACTGTAGCGCATTGATCAGGGGGGAGAAACCAGTTGCTGCCAATCCAGTAACAACCCGGCACTACCTGTCAGACGCGTATCGGAAGCTAGCGCCACAAGACGGTTATCCCGTT
>DAOMGA010000031.1:8118-9528 GCA_035430085.1 Pseudomonadales bacterium | reverse complement strand
GGAGCAGCTGCCTTTTCCTGTTACGCAGATGACTAGCGACAAATTAGCGAATATTCCGATGCGTGAACTGGAATCCCTGTTAAGCACTAAAGGGATAACGGGCATCGTCAATGTTCAGCATTTGCCTTACAACGGCAGCGCAAGAGAGCTGGAGCCACAATATTCGAGAAATCCCCAGACATTGGCATTGGCAGCAGCGGCAACAGGTTGCTTTCTGCTGCAGCTATCGGATTGTCAGGTATTTTCCGGACAGCAGACATCGGCATATCGTGAAACGGATGAGCCTGACACACAGACGCCCTACGGCGCGATGCGTTGGGCGAGTGAGAGAGCTGTGATTGATACGTGCCCGCGCCATTTGATATTGCGTACGGGTGAATTGTTTAGCAGTCTGGGATCGAATGTTCTTACCAGTCTGATTGACGCTTGGCGCAAGGGGGAATCCGCGCCGGTTTCGATTCGGTATCAGTTTTGCCCAACAGCGGTGCGTGATGCGGCGCGTGTGATTGTGGCGTTATTGCAACAGTTGAGCTGCGGTATTGAACCGTGGGGTGTTTACCATTATTGCGGCACCGATGCGGTGAGCTATCGGGATTTTGCCCGTCTGGTAAAACAGATTCTGGAATCACAACCTGAATGTGATTTCCCTATGGAGATGCGCGAGATTGCCGATGGATTGCCTCCGTTGTCGTGGGCGTTGGACTGCGGCAAGATCCGTGACAAATTTGGTATCAAACAACACGCATGGCGTGCGGGTTTGACGAGTGGCGTTAAACGCGCTTTGCAAGTACACGGCGTGGGTTATGCCGCGGCGGAAAAGGAAGGGGTGATCGATGGCGGCTGCGACTGATGGTTTGACTGCATTGCCAGTGGCAGTGCTGACGGTTTCTGATACACGGAATGACGACACCGATACGTCTGGTAAATATCTGGTAGAGGCGTTGCAATGTGCAGGGCATACCTTGGAGGACAAGCAAATCGTGCGTGATGACATTTATCAGATTCGTGCGGTGTTATCGCGCTGGATTGCTGACGATGCAGTCAAGGCGGTATTGGTGACAGGTGGCACGGGTTTTAGTAGTCGCGATTCTACGCCGGAAGCTGTAATGCCATTATTTGATAAAGTGATCGATGGTTTTGGTGAGATTTTTCGTGCTTATTCACTGCAGGAAATTGGATCGTCCACTATTCAGTCACGCGCTATTGCCGGTCTGGCAAACAACACCGTGATTTTTTGTATGCCAGGTTCAACAGGTGCGTGCAAGACAGCCTGGGTCAATATCATTCGTGAACAACTCGATAGCGCGCATCGGCCATGCAATTTTGTTGGCGTGCTGAATGTACGTCAGCAATTGAAGTAACCCTCGTGTTGACTGTCGCTGAAGCGCGCGAAAAAATTCTTTCTGCCGC
>DAOMGA010000031.1:0-8018 GCA_035430085.1 Pseudomonadales bacterium | reverse complement strand
TTGTTGCCGCTGTAAATGTACCGCCCTGTGATAACAGCGCTATGGACGGCTATGCCGTGCGAATTACTGAGTGTTTTGCAGGCTTGTCTGTTCCTGTTGTCGGTATCAGTTTTGCAGGTTCAGCACCCGGTGTGTTGCAAGTTGGCGCCGCGCAACGCATTTTTACTGGTGCACCTGTTCCACAAGGCGCGGATGCTGTCGTTATTCAGGAAGACGTGGCTGTTGATGGCGAAACTATAATTGCCAATGCTGGTGTCACTGTAAAAACAGGTGAAAATATTCGTCGAACTGGTGAGGATATTGCTGTCGGTGATATTTTATTCGCTGCAGGTCATCGCTTGCGCGCAAGGGATATCGGTTTGCTGGCATCTGTCGGCATCGATAAAATTCATGTGAATGTGCCGCTGCGCGTCGGTTTGCTGTGTACTGGTGATGAATTACTGGAGCCGGGTGATGCGCCGCAAGCAGGAAAAATCTACAACTCCAACCGCTATTTATTGAGTGCCTTGTTGCGTGATCTTGGCTGTGAAGTGATTGATGCCGGCATTGTGCAGGATGATCTGGCTGCTACTGAGTTGGCATTGGAAAAACTCTCGTCAACAGTAGATGTAGTGATTAGCACCGGCGGTGTATCGGTGGGTGATGCTGATTACGTCAAGCAGGCTGTGTTGGCGCAGGGCAAACTGGATGTGTGGAAAATTGCGGTTAAACCGGGTAAGCCACTGGCATTCGGGCGTGTTGGCGCGACCCCGTTTTTTGGTTTGCCAGGTAATCCGGTTTCTGCGTTTGTCACATTTTTACTGTTTGTGCGACCGTTTTTGCAAGCCTTGCAAGGTGTTGAGGTGCAAGATCTTAAACAAGTGCCAGCGCGTGCCGGTTTTGCCTGGTCGCGCGCTGGTAAACGCGAAGAATATTTGCGCGTGAACTTGCACTATGAAGATGGTGTATTGGTAGCACATGCTTTGCCGAATCAGGGTTCTGGTGTGCTGTCTTCTGTGTGTCACGCGGATGCGTTATTGCGTGTGCCAGTTGGCTCAACATTTGCGGGGGGTGACGGTGTGGAGTGCTTACTGTTTTGATAGTCGTCGCTTGCATGTAGCTTCGCAACATAAAATCAGTAACAACGAGATGCCGAACAATGGTAGCAATATGCCCAGAATCGCCATGATTACAGCAAGAGACCGCGTGATACGTTGTTGACTTGGAACTGAAGGTGCGCCGAAAGCATTAGCAGGTTTGCGTTTCCACCACATGATCGGACCGCTGATGCACAGAAAGATGACCATCAGCACGGCCATCAAGTTTATCCACTGATTCCATTTGCCAAACAAGCGACCTTCGTGAAAAGCGACGCCGATACTGGTGGCACGACCGACTTTTCCCAGATCTTTCCAATGGTAAGCGTCGATCAGACTGTCATCGCTACGATCAAAAAATAGATATGTGATTTGATCCAGATCGCAATGGCGTAGCGGTGTTACGGCATAAGTACCATTGGCTGCCCAAGGATATTCGATTCTGAAACCGTGATGTGTGCCTTCTGCTTGTGCGCGTTGCATCAGCGTATTCATGGAGATTTCTGCAAGCCCTGCATCGCTGCGCGACAGCGGGCGCTGCTTGAAAATGGCATGCGGCAACGCTTCATCGCCAGCTACAGTATCTAGTGCAGAACCCCAGAATACTGTCCACGGCAAACCAGCCAGCAGCAGCATCAGTATCCATACAGAAGCCCATATGCCGAACACAGCATGAAATTCGCGCAACAAAGATCTGTCGGTATTGCTTGTATCGGGTCTGAAAATTCCGCGTTTGGGCAATTTGCGCGGCCACCATAAATAAATGCCTGAAAATATCAGCACGATTAACCAGCAAGCTACCAATTCGGTGATGTAGCGCCCCGGCGTTCCCAGCATAAGTTCTTTGTGCAACTGTCGTGCAATATTCATCAAGCGCGATGATTCATTCAGCGTGCCTTGTACAGCCAGTGTTGAGGGATTTACAAAAATGCGCAGCGCGCCTTGGTTGGGAGTAACCACCACCACCTGTGCAGATTCGTTTGCAGTTACAGCGGGTTGATAGCTTTTAACATCAGTAGAGCCTACTGATTTTTTCGCTACTGCCACAATAGCATCGTGATCGACTACTCCTTCGTATGGTGATTGCACATACAAGAGATCTTTGTACAACCAGTTTTCAATTTCCTGCTGGAACAGATAAAGACCGCCAGTTATAGCAAGCGTCAATACCACTGGCAGAACAATGAGGCCGGCATAGAAATGCCAGCGCCAGATAAGATTGTAATGAGAAAGTTTGCTCATAATTTAGAACTGCATACGCACACCGACATACGCGGAGAGCGGTGCGCCGGGGTAAAGGATGGCTGAATTGATATTGGCATTGTTCAACACGCTGAGAGTAGAAACATAGTCTTCATCAGTCAGGTTTTTCAATTCAGCAAACACTTCCCATTTTTTTGCATCGTAACCTGCGCGCAAGCCGAGCAATTCGTAACTGTCTACCTCGTAGCTGTTGGTGAAATCTGCGTAGCGTTCCCCGACTATATCGAATGTGGGACCAATATAGAAACCGTTGGCTTGACGATAAAGTATTTCACCGCGCATGACAAAATCCGGTGCTGCTGGCAGTTCGTTATCGCCGTAAAGTTTGTCGCCATCAAAATGGAAATCGTTATAAGTGAAACTGACCAGAGGTTCGATGCTGCTACCGGCATCCAGTGCGAAGCTGGCGCCAAGCAGCGCTTCAATGCCCGCATGTGTCGTCTTGTCGATATTGGTAGTGAGGCTGTTGCCCGGCGCTGCAGGATCATCCACGGACAGGATTTCGTCACGAATTTGCGCGTAATAAATGGTTGCCTCCCAGTTCCACTGGCTGGCAGTACCCGATTTGTTTTTAAAACCCAGCGGCATCTGACCGCGTGAACCAAACTCGACAACGGTGCCGTGCATTGCATCCAGCGTGTTGTTATTGCCGCGCACATCATCATCCAGCTCAAAGGTAGTTGGCGGCTCATACAGGCGGCTGACATTGGTGAACAATTCACTGTGGTTCGTTAGTGCGTAAATCACGCCAGCGCGGGGATTGATGCTGTTGTAATCATCGTTTGGATTGCGCACGGCACCGCTGGTGGCGTTGGTGGTTTCAACGTCGCGACCTGCGCTGACACCTTGCGCGCCGTAAACTAACGTCCAACGATCCGCCAGCGCCCAACGATCCATCAGATAGGCTTGAACGGTGTCAGCATTGTTGTCGACCGTTTCGGTAAGGCCGTTGCGCTTGCCGTAATAGTTCCTGTAGTTGCCGCCATCCACATTGCCGTAACCGTAGTCGAGACCTGCCAGCAGGTCGTGGCTGCCAAGCTGCAGGTTGTAGCGCAGTGTCATGCCGGACTCGTGGTGATCGGTATCAACAATCAGGCTGAAAACTTCCACGGGTTGCATCGGTCCCGGGCCGTCGAAATCGACCATGATCGGTTCAACAATCGGGTGATATAGCGACTGTTCTTCATAGGAGAGACCGAACTCGAGCGAACTGCGGTCATCGATAGTCCAGGTTGTCTTGTCGGCAATGCGCCAGGTTTCGAGATCTTTCCCCCGGTTGGCTAAAAGTGCAGGAGTGCCAGCCTGATCCGGATTATCTTCGAATTGCGCTTTGGTCAGTGCAGAAGGCAATTGCTGGTCGTTATTCAAATAAGTGAAATAGGCGCGGTTTTCCAGTGCATCAGAAAATTGCCAGCCCGCATTGGCGTAAACGCTTTGTCGATCCGTTTCGCTGTGATGGCGGTATCCTCCCCAATGCTTGTCGTCCACCGTCACTATGGCGTCGAACTGATCCGCAACCGTGGCGGCAGTAGCGCGCACATTCGCTTGCTCGTTGCTGCCGGCGCTCATGAATATCTCTTGTGGGGCAACATCGCGTGCTGTTGGCGATATAAAGTTGATCGCGCCACCTAGAGTGCTGGCGCCGTAGGTCAATGCATTCGCGCCGGGCGCAACGACGATATAGCGCGCACTCAGTGGGTCAATAAAGCGGTTGTGGTTGTTGCCGTCGGCAGCGGTGATGGGCAGTCCATCCTGCAGCAATTTGATGCCATTCTCGTCGTAGTCGGTGGCGTCGAGATTGGAGCCGCGGCTGGAGAAGAAAATAGCATCGCCGCCGCTAGCACTCTGCGCCCAGATACTGGGCGTGTAACGCAATGTATCGGCAAGATTGTTAACGCTGCGCTGAAATTGCTCGTCGCCATCGATTATTGTGGTGGCGCCGGGGATCAACGCCTGTTCTTCTTTGAGTTCAGGTGCAATGTTAGAACTTTCTACTAACACCGTTTCCAGGGTGTGTTCGTTGTCATGGTCTGCCAACACCATCGGACTGATGGTAGCGCCGAGCAACAGTAACGAGGTACTTACTTTCATTGATGCGTCTCTAGCGGATACAAAGGCGCGCATTATTGGTGGCTGGGAGGAGGATGGGAATGCGACATGATGTCGCAGCAGAGAGGGGCTTTCTTACAGCGATAGCAGTACGGTCTTTTGTAAATCTTGCGTGCGTGATGAGCTTCCTGTTTGCAGTGAGTATTCACCCGCCGCAACCTGCCATTCCTGTGTATCTGCATCATAGCGCGCAAGATTTTTCACGGGAATATCCAGCGTGACGGTTTTTTGTTCGCCAACTGCCAGCCATATTTGCTCAGAAGCCGTTGGTCATGTGACAGGTATTGGTTGTTCATTCGGATTGACTTGACCGATATAGCATCGAATAACTTCTGCGCCAGCGCAATTGCCGCTATTGCTAACAGTCACGGCGATGCGGATTATTTCATCGCTGTGATATTCCTGCTGCTGCAATTGTGGCGGGCTGATGGAAAACTTGGTGTAAGAAAGACCAAAGCCGAAAGCGAATGCCGGTGCTTGTTGCAGCTTGTCAGTCAATGTGTAGCCGTGAAAATATTCATAGCGCGCAGAGGGTGCCCAGCGATCAAATGCCGGCAACTGCTCTTCGTTTGCAGGAATTGTAAAAGGTAGTTTTCCTGATGGATTGACATCGCCAAATAGAATTTTAGCCAGTGCATGCCCGCCTTCCATGCCAGGGTAACCAGCAAAAAGAATTGCGGCAGGTTTGTCTTGCCAGTCACTCATCATCACGGCGCTGCCGGCAACCAACGTTACTACAGTAGTGCTATTCGCTTCGCATACTTCGTGAATCAATTGTTGTTGGTGACCAGATAATAAAAGCGAAGCGCGATCACCGCCACGTGGCACTTTCGGTTTGGCAACCGGTTGACGATTCGATGTGAGATTTTCACCTTCATCATCAGCGTAATAACCGGCAACCAGCAACACAGCATCAGCCCGGCGTGCGATGTCAGCTGTTTGTGCGATGTCGCGACCGTCGCTGTAAACGATGCGTATATTACTGTCTGCGCGCTGCCGCAAGCCGTCGAGGAATGTTGTCACCTGCGGTGGCGATACACGACTGCTGCCGTTGTCGCCGAGGCAGGGTAGAACGGCTAACTCGCCGATCACTGCCAGCGTTTTATGGGCGAGATTAGTTTCGCACCACGGCAATATGCCGTTATTGGTAAGCAGTACCATGGATTGCTCAGCGCACTCGCGCGCCAGATTAAGGTGTTCAGTGCAGGCAATACTTTGCGTTGCAGGTTTTTTTTCTGGCAGAGCAGTAAGCCAGCGCAATTTTGCAGTGAGTATGCGATGCACGCTGCTATCAATTTTATTTTCTGGTAGATCGCCACACTTAACAGCGTTGTACAAGCGGCGTGCGTAATAGTGGCCGCGTGGCATTTCAATGTCCATGCCGGCACTGGCTGGTTTTACAGTTTCGTAAATGCCCCACAACCAATCTGATGAAACAAAACCTTTGAATCCCCATTGTTCGCGCAGAATGTTATATAGCAGTTTATGACTGTGACCACAGTATTCACCGTTGATCTGGTTGTAGGCGCTCATCAAGGAATCGACACCAGCATCCACCAGCTTTTTAAAGTGTGGCAGATACACTTCGTGCAAGGTTTTCTCATCAACTTTAACGTCAAGATAGAAACGTGAGTTCTCGATGCTGTTGACGGCGAAATGTTTTGCGCAAACCATCACGTGTTGCGATTGCACCCCGCGCATCAGTGCAACGCACATCTCGCCGAGATGAAAGCTGTCTTCGCCGTAGGTTTCCTGTGCGCGTCCCCATGCGGGATGACGCAAAAGATTGACGCACAAACCGGCAAAATAGTTGGCACCGCTGGCATGTGCTTCCAGACCGATTGCTGCACCAATACGTTGCTCCAGTGCGCGATCAAAACTTGCGCCGCGCGTCATGGCGGCAGGAAAGCAGGTGGCATTGCCGATCACAATACCTCGCGGCCCGTCGGTAAATGACAGTGGTGGAATACTGAGACGTTTGTTGTAACCGGAATAAATATTCGGGAAGCGTTTCAGTCCGAGCACGTAAATGCCGAGCTTCAACAGTATCAAGTTGCCGCCATCGCCTGACATTTGCGCAATTTTTTCACGCAAGTTCATGCGCGAGATTAAGATTTTCACTGCACTGGCGATGGCTGACTCATCCATATTGCAAGGCCAATGTTTCGCAAACGCTTCAATATCGTCCCTGACAAACAGTGTGCGAACTGTATGCCAGATGCCCATCAGTTTTTTCGCTCGACAATATATCTGGCGAGTTGTCGCAAAGGCTCGGCGCTGCCATCAAACAATGTCAATGCACGGATGGCTTCATCACACAAATCCTGTGCTCGCTGCCTGGCTGTTTCCAATCCCAACAAGCTGGGGTAGGTGGATTTGTTCAATGCCAGATCAGCCCCTTGTTGCTTGCCGAGTTGTTCAGTGCTGCTTTCAATATCCAGAATGTCATCCTGAACCTGAAACGCAAGGCCGATAGCTGAGGCGTAATTGTCGAGTGCGATTTTTTGTTCGGTCGTAGCGTTTGAGGCAATCGCACCCAGTTGTACGCTGGCACGAATCAAGGCGCCGGTTTTGTGACGATGTAAACTTTCCAGTTCCGGTAATGAAATCTGTTTTCCTTCGGCAGCCAGATCCATATCTTGCCCGGCTACCATGCCTGCGGCACCGGATGCACGAGCCAGTGCGAGAATTAATTCACAACGTTTTTCGCTAGATAATTCAGTAAGAGCAATACATTCAAACGCCAACGTTTGCAGTGCATCACCTGCGAGTATGGCTGTGGCTTCATCAAAGGCGATGTGGCAGGTGGGTTGGCCACGACGCAGGGCATCATCGTCCATTGCGGGCAAGTCATCATGTACCAGTGAGTAGGCATGGATAAGCTCTACCGCACAGGCAATGGGATCGGAGTAGGCTGGAATCTCGCCGCTGACGGCTTGTGCCGCCGCGTAGACCAGTGTGGCGCGCACACGTTTGCCGCCATTCAAGGCGCTGTAGCGCATGGCTTGTTTCAGGCGGCTGGCGGGTTCTGTCGGTGGTGGGAGAATCTGTTCCAGAGCGCTGGCGCTGCGCTGTTGGCACGCCTGCAGAAAAAGCTGGAAATCAGCACTCACCAGGATGTTCGTCGTGTCAGTTGTCGTTATCAAACGGCTCGCTTTTCAGCATGCCATTCTGTTCAATGAGCAACTGGACTTTCTGTTCGGCACTTGCCAGTGTTTCCTGACATTGTCGGGTGAGTTTGATGCCGTTTTCGAAGGCTTTGAGGGATTCTTCCAGGCTCATATCACCGCGTTCCAGACTCTCGACCAGCAGCTCCAGTTTTTCCAGAGCGCTTTCAAGATCCAGCTCGCCGTCGGCTTTCTTTTTGCCTGCCATGGTGTGATGTCCTTAAAAAATAAAAACAGAATTAAGTGGACAGCAAATCGAGGTGCAGGCGATCCATCATTTCCAGCGCTTTACCACCGCCTTTGGCGACGCAGCTGAGCGGGTCTTCTGCAATGATGACGGGCAGACCGGTTTCTTCCATCAGCAGGCGGTCGATGTCGCGCAGCAATGCGCCGCCGCCGGTCA
>DAOMGA010000030.1:533-9646 GCA_035430085.1 Pseudomonadales bacterium | reverse complement strand
TCTTTTTTCAGGGTCAGGTCTATACCACCGTCTGCCCCGCCCCCGCCATTTTCCACTACTGTGAATCCTTTGAGCCGAAAGCCCTCGCCCACCAGCAATTCAAAATCCTTCCAGCTCATTCCACTAACAACAGCATTGTTTTTGTTGCTTGCTGCCGTGGTAACCAGCCCTGCCCGTTTTCTACGACCCAGGAATGACGCCAATGCGCCTGCCAGTATCGCCATGGGGAGTATGGATTGAGCAAACTGTGCCACTTGCTTGCTGTGCTGATGATCGTGTCTGACAGGTGACCTATGCCAACAGCAGGCGTGATGTCGATGGTCGCGTAATAATGGAGTACGCCATAGCCCAACACCGCCAGCATTAGCCCTGCCCACCAGGGAAGCATGGCTACCAGCGCGAACACGTCTTCAATGAATGTCGTTTTCTTTATGCGAGCCATTTCTGCTCCTTTGTAATCACTGGAATGTGGACCCCCGTATTATTGCACTCGTTATTGATTGAGTTGTTGCCGCACCGCATAGGCCTGCTGCGAAACACAGAATGTCCACGCGAAAAAAGAAACCGTGACAGCAGCTATAGTTTTGGCGAAGTGAAACCAGCGAAAACGAGATAGTGGCACTGGTTGTTTTTTAATCCCTCCGGCACTTTATTTCCTGAAGAATCAGAAAATCTCACTCTGACCCCGAATATCCTAATCTCTGCGGCACCTTTTTGCTTGACTTGGCCGAATGAGGGACGATCAGACCCTAATGATAGGAATTAAACAAATAGCGTCCTTTATAACAAATGAAGTTTGTTGACAGAGAATCATCCCCGTCCACAATGATGCTGGCATTCTTAACAATAATATCAGGTCCTTTCTTTTTGTCGTCAACAAAATAATAATCCAGCAAATTTACGGTTTTTTCCGTGATCGTCAATCCCTGCGGAAATCCGGTTGTTTTATATATCACTTCTGGGCACTTTGTGTTTGTTTTCTTGTTGGAAATGGATTTTTTTATTAGCAAATATTCGCGTAAATTATCATTTGATTCACACCAAAAAATGAAACTTTTATTCTTTTTATTTTCATAAATAAAATCATGTATTACTTCCACTTGATTATTGTATATTTTTTCTATCTTTTTGCAGTTGTATGTATTGGCTGCGTCTCTAATTTCATCGGGAAATCTATCCGCAAAAGTAACAGAAGAAAAGGCTACCAATGCGGATGCGGCCAGTATTTTAATTTGAATCATGGACATAATTAATCACCTGTTATTCGGTAGCATTGGCGGGCTATTTCTTCCTTTTGCATGGCTTTTTTGGAACCTCCAGATGGTTGTGTGGTTCACCTGGGTATGTGCTACTTGGGATCGTTCTGGTGGGATCAAAGCCACTTTTCCCAGCGGCATCAGCTATGTCGTTGTCAGATTTTCCAGGGACATCAACATCAACACCTCTTGCTCCTTCTTCTATGAGGTGCGAACTTTTTTTGGCGGACTTTCCTATGATCGTGTCGTTGCTGGCTGAGCGAATGTTGCCATTGCTATCAATATACCTATCCCCACCAGTTACTTGGACATCTGCATGAAGGTTTGTCGATAGATTTTCTAGTGCATCTCTGACGGCTTGATTGGAAACGGCATACCCGTTGTAGCTTACCTTGAGCCCATAAGGATCAAAATACATCACCGGATTCCCTTCCACGAATCCGTAAGTATTTAATCCACCTACCAAACCCGTTTGATCAGATTGAATATATCTTCCCAGCCTTGGATCATTTGACCTGTTCCAGTTATCCAGAAAACCGCTTTCATTGTCGCGGTACATACCAACAGCGCCCACCGGAATCTGCAGACCATCTTTTGCGTATTCGCCCATAGTTTCATGAAATGGAGTCTCGATGCGCTTGTAGTTGAACTGGCCATTGCTGCCCCACGCCAGTTGCGCCTGCCCCACCTGATTGTTGAACAGGTACACGGTCCTGGTGGATTCGCCCGTTGAATCAAACATTGCGACGCGCTCACCGTCAGCATAGGCGTATTCGCGAATTGGTGAACCGTCAGCGGTATATTCCCCCAACAACTGACCGTCAACATCGCTGTAGACAAAGTAGGTGGTAACACCATTCATCGTTTTGGTTTTACGCTGGTGTTGGTAGTTATAGGTGTACGTAGCTTCCTGTGGCTGCACATCCTGCTGGAAATTCGCTGTGATATTGATTTCAGTCGAGGTGCCTGCGTCATCCGGTGAAATCCAGTGATTGCAGATGCCGGTTTGTCCGGCACAACCGAGGTTGTCACCGCCCCATGCCTGAAAAACATTACCCTCGTCCGGCAGGGCATGAAAAACCTCTTCCATCCCATCGGTGCCTTGCAGGATGCAGTTGAAAGGCGTTGGATTCATGACGGCATCGTAGTAAGGGCATTCGTTATAGTCATTCACGTAACTGATCGTCACTACACAGTTCTCTGGCGCCGAAGCTGGTGTTCTCGCGTTCAGTCTGGCCATGTTGTGCATGCTGTTGCCGTTTACCTGCGTAAAGCTGCCGCCTACGTCTATCTTGCCATCGGCCTGAACTAGCAAGGCATGCACAATGCCATTGATGCCACTGCCTGCATAAAGTGTGGGATCGATGGAGCCGTCACTGCTGTTCAGCCGCGCGACGCGGTTGATGGCCGTGCCGTTGATGTGCGTAAAATCACCTGCCACCAAGATCTGCCCATCAGGCTGTACAGTAATCGCTGACACCAGACCGTCAAATCCCGAACCCTGTGTAAAGCTGGTATCAACAATGCCGTTGCCATGCAATCGAACCAGATGGTTATAGGTATTGCCATTGACGGTTGTGAAAGCGCCAGCCAAAAGAATTTTGCCATCAGGTTGAAGAACAATGGCGCTGACGGGTTGATCTACCTCTACGAACGAATAAGGAATGTTGAAGGTTGTGTCCGGGTAGCCATGTAGCAGGCGTACAACGCCATAATAATGCGCCACAGTGGGAGGCGTTGTGCTGTCGTCGGTTGCTGTATAGGTGTAGCCCATCAGTGCCGTGCCGTCTGGATAGGCTGCCATTGCCTGAACGCTGAAACCTGACCCCAGATAGGTGAATTCCGGATCGGGTACGTTGGTGCCGGCAGGGATACGGGCCAGAGCAATGTCATCAATCCCGCCAACCTGTGTAAAGTCACCACCCAGAATCAGGCTGCTGTCAGGCTGTACCGAGAGTGTTCTGACCGTGCCATCAGTATGGGGCAAACTGGTATCGAGTGTGCCATCAGGGTTCAGGCGCGCCAGATACCCTGCAGCAACACCATCAACATGGAGGAAATCCCCGCCCAGTACAATCTGCTCACCAGCACCGATGTTCTGGATAACCAGTGCTTTGACGGAATTGTCGGCACTACCCTCAAAACCAGAGTCCAGGGTGCCGTCAGCATTCAGGCGAGCGATGTGGTTGGTAGTACTGCCATTGATAACGGTGAAATCACCACCAATTACCAGCTTGCCGTCAGACTGTCGAGCCATAGCCAACACGGCGCCATCTGCACTGAAGGCCGGCACAAAATCCGTGTCGGCGATGAAACCTGGACAGGCTTCAATATGGCTCACGGCTGTAGCACCTTCAGGTACCGGGGATGTGGCAATCGGGCCGCAATTCAGGGGAGCTGCATTGAGAACTGCATTGTAATTCGGGCACTGCGTGACACTGGCAACAAAAGTGTGTAGCACCGTACAACCGGCAGGTGCGCGGTTGGTAGCAGCATTAAAACGAGCAATATTGGGAGAGCTGGTGTCATTGATGTTGGCAAAATCTCCACCCCAGACAGCCTGTTCACTGACCGGGGTTGTGCTGCTGCCATCAGCATAAAATGGCTGCGCCACTACAGCAGTTACCAGTGCATCGGCACCTGAGCCAGGATAAAACCTGGTATCAATGGAGCCGTCGCTGTTCAGGCGGGCAACACGGTTAATCGCCGTGCCGTTGTAGTGCGTGAAATCACCGCCAACCAGTATTTTGCCATCCAGCTGTTGCACAGCCAGTGTATCGACCAGACCATCAAATCCACTGCCCACAGTAAAACCCGTGTCCAGCGTGCCATCAGCATTCAGGCGGACAAGATGGCTTCTACTGGCACTGTTGGCCTGGGTGAATGCACCCCCCAGCAATATCTTGCCATCGGCTTGCACACGGATCGTACTGATACTGCCGTTCACGGTTGCGGTAAACCCGGTATCGAGTGTGCCATCATTATGCAGCCGCGCCAGGCTGGCGATACTGGTGCCATTAACGTGTGTAAAACTGCCGCCAACGAGAATGCTGTCAACACTGCTGATGGTCTGGATTGCCAAGGCTAACACATGGCCATCAACGGTGGCGTTGCCTGCAAAGGCGGTATCGAGGGAACCGTCACTGTTCAGGCGAGCAATGCGTGATGCACTCGCACTGTCGGCCAGTGTAAAGTCGCCGCCCACTACAATCTTGCCGCTGGATTGCGGAGCAACCGCTGCCACACTGCCGTTCGTGCTGGCATTGCTCGCAAACGTAGTATCCAGTGAGCCACTGGCAGGATTCAGGCGAGCAATGTGCGCCGCACTACTGCTGTTAACGTGGGAAAAATCGCCACCGATAACAACATTGCCGCCGGCATCCAGTGCAATTGTGCTTACATTACTGTCGGGTATGGCAGCGAAAGTGCTGTCAATGGATCCATCAGTATTCAGTCGCGCCAGGTAAGGCGCAGCCGTGCCATTAAGATTCTGGAAGTGGCCACCCAATATCAACTTTGTTGTGCTTGAGCCACTGGGACGCTGATACACGATAGCTGCCACGCGATCATCGGCACCAGTAGCACCAAATGCTGTGTCAGTTATAAATCCAGGACACGCTTCAACAAAATTCACATAGCTTTGTGTGCATCCTGCACTTCCCGGTGCTGCCCCATTCGTGCAATTGAACGTACCGGATTCCGTTTTGACGGTATCGGTTGATGTGGGTGTGGCACCGTTGACGGTCAAGTCAATCTTGCACGCAGACAGGGATCCAACAGCCAGCGCAGCCACCAAAAAAAGATGTGGACTGAATATTTTCATCGTGGACCTCCTTCGCCTTCGCTATCATCCGCTGCTGTGTGTATGTGATGCTTGATCAATTGGCGGTCAGGGTTGTAGATAAAATCCAGTTGAATCGGCGGACTACCGGTTTGGGTTCGAATATCGGTGCGCGTATTTCCCTGGGCGTCATAGGTAAAGTTGCGTGTGCGCAAGGTGTTGACGCCCTTCGTGCGCGTGACGCCAGTCAAGCGATGGCGATTGGCTACAGTCTCGTATGCATAGGTTTCTGAGTACAACTCACTCCAGAGTTTGGTAATCGGATCACGGCGCTCAAATTCAAATGTCTGGCGATTACCGTTGCCATCGTAGGTATAAGACAGATGTCCATAATCGGCGATGACGTCGGTTAGATGATCCAGCCCGTCATACTGGTAGCTTTCGTTACTGCCGATATAACCCGGACTATGAACGGCGCTGATATTTCCGTAAGCATCGTATTCGTTGTCTACGCCAGCACTGCCTGCGCCGACAATTCCTATATAGCGTTGTGTGAGACGCCCATCACGATCGATAGATCGCTGAATATAGTTGATACCACTGCTGCCATTATCACTATTGGTGTGCCAGTAATTCATTGCCCCAAATGGTAAATACGACAGGTTGTCCACCAAGGTATTGCTGCTCCGGTCATCCGCAACATCACTGGTCATACTGCCAATATGATCAGCATCGCGCGTGTAACTGACTGTGCGTCCACCCGGGTAGGTAATGCTGGTCAAGCGGTTATTGGTATAGCCATATTGCGTGGTCAGTGTTGGGCCTACCCCTCCCGGTGGACTTTCTGTTTTGCCTAGCAATAATCCTGTGGGCCCGTATTTATAATTTGTTGTGCCATTCGCAGGATCGATAACTTTTGTCAAATGCCCAATGCCTGCGCCGTGGGGGGCATCATTTTGATCGTACACATACGTGATCGAGTTTGATTGGAGTGAATCGCCAAAAATGTTGCCATATTGCACAACAAGATCAATGCGCCCCAAGTCGTCATACCCGTAAAATACTGCGCGCTGGTCGCCACCAGCATCAAATCCTGAATATACGCCTGTCAAATAATCATACGTGGAGTCATATTCGTAATAGGTGGTACTTGTGTCTGGACTGATCATCCAGATCAAACGCCCCCATCCGTTACGTATATATTGAGTAGTGTCGTTATTGTCATCGGTTACACTGGCAAGAAAGCCACCGTCGTCGTACGTGTATGTAGTCGTCTGAACAGGAGAAGCACAACTGTAAGGAGGTGTTGGTGTGCCGGAACTTGGGCAACGCGTTTCACTGATCAGTTGATTTTGTTTGTTATAAGCACGGCTGACCACGCGGTTGTTATCGTCATAATCCAGGTTATTGCTGGTGTCTCCCAATGCAATAACTGCGCTCAAATTACTATTGGCATCATACCCAAATACTGTTTTGTCATTGCCATCAGCATCCTGGATTTTCCACACGCGACCCAATGCATCCAGTACGCGATTTTGTTGCTTTGTGATATTTCCATCACTGGTTCGAGTAATGGCAGAAACCCACTCATCATTAATTAGGCTAGGTTTGTAGGTAATACTTTCACCACGCTGATTGGTTACACCAATTAACTGGCGCGCACTGTTATAGCTATAGGTCAACACGGTACTATCCGGTGCTGTAATTACATTTACCAAACCGTTGGGATAATACTCAATCGAGGTAATCTGATCGCTCATACCGGTTGCACTGACTGTCGATGATTTCAGGCGGTTGCGCACATCGTAATCAAACGTGGTTTTGGTGCCGTTGGGGTCCGTGATATCTCGTAATAAACCGGTTTTGGTGCCCGTTGTAAAATACGAGTACAGGGTTGTCTGGCTAAGTGCGTTCACAGCAGTAACCAGCTGCCCTGCTGTATTGAAATTTCGCGTGATGCAGACGTGTCGAGGATCACAGTCCACACGCGTGTGTAACACGGTGGTGCCAGAATAATACGTGCGGGTGACAGTCCAGACTCTGCTATGGCCTGTGCCACCGTTTCCGGTCATGTCACTTTCCTGCACGTAACCAGATCCATCAATGAGGGTATACAGATATTCATGCCAGGCGTTTTGGGTGTAGCCATAGTGGTTTGCGCCCACAACACCGCCTGTGCCAAATTCACTTTCAGTTTTCTGGCTTTCAGTGGTAGGAGCGTGTGATAACGCATTACCTGTCTGTCCGGTAATGGCGGTCTGGGTCGTCATGATTCCAGCTTCGAAGGTTTGTTCTATGGAAGTCACACTGCCATTGGCATCAATTCTGATTTGCGGCAAACCCGTTGTGGTGTCATAGGTGGCACTGGTAGCACTGTGGGGACAGTTAACACTGTCAGTGCTGGTGATGCCTGTGATTTGTGCCAGGCCGTCAATCAGGGTGTAGTTATACGTCTCTGTGCGGAATTGACCCTTACCAATGTAAGTATCCACTTCGGTACTGCCGCCGCTGTAAACAAAGACGACTTCGTTGGGCAGATGTCCATATTCATCCACTGTGTCGATGTCGCCAGTGGCCGAGAACAATGCACGTCCACTGCTATCGTATTTCCAGGTGGAATAGCGCTTACCTGTTTCATCGGTCAGCCCTGTCAGCGCAGTAGCGGGAGAGCCGAATTCACCATAGGAATAGATGTGTGTAGTGCTGTCTGCAAACGTTGTGCTACTCAATGGTCGCGACCCGGTGCCTGATTCCCAGGAAAAAGATGCAACCGATACGGGGCTTCCTGCACCAACACTCTGGAAAGAGACTGCTGTCGATTGATAGTCCCCATTGGATGCTTGCTGTTTGTTAACAATAATGGCGTTGCCATTAGGGTCGGTTATGGTAGCCGTCCCACTTGAGGCACCTGTTGCTGCATAGCTGTAGGACAGTACATAACCATCAGGCCACGTTGATGAGAGCAGTTGTCCGCCGTAATTAAATCTGTCGATCTGGCCATCCTGATACGTCAGTGTTAACCAGATACCATTAATGGCTGGGAAGTTTACGTTGGTCGTATTGCCATGCACATGGCCATCGGCCGATACAAAATTGCTTTGGTTAATGGCCGCGTAAGTGCTGGCAGCCGAGCTGCCCGTCAGCTTGATCATCTTGCCATCAGCAGTCGTCAACGCCAGCGTGGTGACATAACCATCTGTGGTGTTCCCAGTGGTCGCTGTCACGCCAACTCTGGCAATGGAGTCCCTCCACCCCCCTAGGTAATCACGCGACAAGCTGTTATAAGTGAGAAAATAGCCGAAGCGCGCATCGGTAACGCCTTGGTAAATTGTTTCGCGCTCAGTCATATTGCCAGTAGCAATCTTGACAGGATCGCCTGCGGTACCCGCTGCAGCCTTATCACAAGGATTGGATTTGGATGTGCTTCCACCAGCATTGGGGTCTTGCGAATTACCCGATGAATCTTGTGTAGGCGGTGGATCTGTAGGAGGCGGCGTAACAACACATGTAATCGTAACGGGATCAAGCACAAATCCACTGGTACAGGTTGGTACAGTTACGCAGGTGTTTGTATTATCGGACAATGTTCCTGATGGACAGTGGCATGACGTATCGCCAGTATTTGCAGTCCAGCCACCTTCCGGACAACCGTAATACGTTCTTACGCCAGCAGCACGAATCACATAGTAGCCGTTGTTATAGTCGCATTCGCCAGCATCCACCCAAGTATTATATGGGCCTCCAGTTGTTGAGGGGGGTGTACCTGTGTAATACAGTGTTGTAAAACCTTGGGCAGAATAATCGCAAACCTCATCTGTAGAGTACGCTTCAACGTATCCAAGGTTAAAGGCAATCCCGTAAGCTTGATAGTAACCAGACGAATCAGTTGGAAGAGTATATGGATTACTGCGAGCGGAAATAGCGAATAGCAAAAGGAATGTGGCGAAAATAGCGCGATGTAATAAATTCATACCAGCTCAGTCCTGTTGAGAAAATTCAGCGCAACTTAAAGATTGGAAGCTTGGAAGCTTGGAAGCTTGGAAGCTTGGAAGCTTGGAAGCTTGGAAGCTTGGAAG
>DAOMGA010000030.1:0-433 GCA_035430085.1 Pseudomonadales bacterium | reverse complement strand
CTTGGAACATCAGGGATGAAATCAAAAAGTGAAGACGTATTTTCATAGAAAATTTCAAACGAATCCCTGTATATCAATGGTTTTATTCCAAGTCGGCAATTTCGCGCACAGCCTACCAAGGTCAGATAAAACTTGAAATTCCCGTTACCTAAAATTGCCAATACGGCCACACTTTTTCTGTCGGCAACCCCACACAGATGAGTATGTTAAAAAAGCTTCCCTCTGGTTTTTCCATCAAGCTGGATCGACCCTCAGGTTCCATACGGCTTCCCCTCGCCTTGATAGGCCCAGATACAGTCACTGCGCTGGACGCGCAGCAAATAACCCAGTGCGGCTGAACGGCTGTTGTTGCTCAACTGGCCGGCAGCATCCAGTGCTGTGAAAGCCCAGTAGGTATCAAAGGGGGTGCTCTGGTAGCCCGGCAAATTGCCGA
>DAOMGA010000029.1:0-9693 GCA_035430085.1 Pseudomonadales bacterium | reverse complement strand
TTTTCATGGATGTTATCAAACGTTTTTTTATTCAGCAGATTGGCAAGGTAGGAATGTTTTTCATCACATTCTGCTGCATTGTTTTTCAATACTACCGGCGGGAAGGCAATGGGAACGCCTGATGAAGAAGTGACCGCTCTCGCCAATGGGTATTTTTGTAAATCAGAACATAGCAGGTCAAAATATCCTTGTGTAAAAGAAAAATGCGCGCCAGCCTGGAGATCCGTAGCGTTGATTTCTATGAAGGGGCGCTTGTCCAATGGAATATCGGCAAATGTTTTACCGTGAAAAATGGTCCTGTCATAGTACTCAACCGCCATATCGGTACGATTAATGCCAGAGAACATGGCATGAAACCAATAGCTGGGGCTCAATAAATTACCTATCAGTGAACTTTGCACGCTGGTGCGTAAAAAATCACTCTCGTAATTTTTGAAAAGATCATCGCCGTATAAACCGTAATACGCGGATGTAAAACTGCCGCCAGAAACAGAACTGATAAGATCCACTTCATCCAGCAAGCGCACTTGCTGGCCTTTTGATGCAATGCCGATATCTCGCAACTCTTGCATCACGCCATAAGACAGCGCGGCAGCGCGCGTGCCTCCGCCAGAAAATGCCAGGATAATATTGTAATCGCCGACGGGCTTGTTGCCGGCTTTTTGTATTCTATATCCCTGTTGACTATCGACTTTCTGGATTGCCGCATTATCGGGTGGTAACAAGCTGACGCAGCCTTGCAGAAAGAGTGCTGTAACGATCAGCAACGGGTTCTTGGGTGATAATCGCATGAATTCTCCGCGCGTTGGTTTTTCAGGTATTCGCCAATTATTTGTCGGTCATATGCCAGACACCATTCCACACATTAGAAGGTGGTGTGATGCGTAACTGTTTAATGCGTTCGAGAAACATGTCTGATGACTTATCGTCTGGCTGGATGATCAGGCATTCTGCAAAAGCCTGTTCTGCTGTTTCCCAATCTTGTGAGCGGTAAGCGGATAAGCCACGTGTATAAGTGTCGCGAAGTTTGAGTATCTGTGCGGCTACAGCGTCGGTGGCGCCGAGCAGTTCATAAATCCGCGTGGGTTCGCTGCGACCCTTGACGGTGATCAGATCCAGTTCACGCACTTCAAACGCAGTGCCAATGGCTTCACGCGTTGTATCGCTGATCATGATTCGTGTGCCATATAAACGATTTGCGCCTTCAAGACGGGAAGCGATATTCACGGTGTCGCCAATAACGGTGTAACTGCGCGCCGTATCAGAACCGATATTGCCCACCACCACGCCGCCAGTGCAGATGCCTACGCGCAAATCAATTTGTGGCGTATCTTTGCGTAAACCGGTGATGTCCGGCAATTCAGTACGCAAGGTATTGATGATGGCAATTTGTGCCAGCGCTGCACGACACGCCAGCAGTGCATGTTGTTCTGGTTGTACAAACGGCGGCCCCCAGAATGTCATCACAGCATCGCCAATAAACTTATCCACGATACCCTGATGCTCGTGCACCATTTGCGCCTGTAATTCAAAATGCCGGTTCAACACCGCAACCATTGCGGCCGGGGTGAGCCGCTCTGATAAACCACTGAAGCCGACAATATCGGCAAACGATACGCTCATCACGCGGCGATTAATGCTTTCCACTTCATCGCCGGATGTCAGCAGTACGCGTTCGAGCACTCTGGGATCGATATATTTTCCAAAAGTCCGTTTGATCATTTCCTTGGCGCGCAATTCTTCCAGAAAATAATTAAAGGTATCTGTCAGTTGCCCCACTTCATCGCGTGAACAGACGGGAAGTTTTTCCATATCAAGTTCGCCGTGTCGCGCTTTGCTCATGGCAGTCACTAAAGCGCGAATGGGGCGGGTGAGATTGCTGGCAATAATCCATGCCACCAACAACCCGAGAAAGAGCGCCGACACAGTGGCTGCCAGTGCGATCCAGAGCGTATATTGTTGTTGCGCAGTGACGCGATCCGCTGATTCGGCAGACAGTTCTGACATTTTGTCAGACATTTTCTCGCGCATTGCCTGCACGCTGTTTTGCAAGTCGATCAGCAAATTGAGTTGCTCATTGGCTTGTTGGCGTTCGCCATTTTGTTGCAGCGCCAGTGTTGCCATCATCTGTTTGGTCATCACGGGATAAATATCCAGCAAGTTATCAAACAGCATCTGTACCTGAATCAATTGTTCTGGCAAACCATCCCCGACCGGATAATTGGCGAGCAGGTCTTTTAACGATGCAGCCTCCTCACGCAACTGTGTAGCGTATAGGTCATAGTTGGCTGAGGCTTCAGCGACTACGGTCTGGTTGGGGTTTTCAGCATTGAGTGCGCCGAACCAGCGTTCAAATGCCAATCGACGGCGCAAGGCGGTGTAATCGATATTAGTGATAGCTTGCGTTAGAGGTAAATCGTAAGCAGACACCACGCGCATCGCTTTTTCTGTTCGGGAAATTTCCCATAATAAAAAACAGGTCAGCGTGATGGTCATAACCAACACTACTGCAGCCACTCCAAAAATTTTTGTCGCAATGCTGCGTTGTATAGCAATAGGTTGTATGGAAACAGTGCCGCTAATGGCTTCCTGCATGGTCTGTTGGCCCTGGTTAAAGTTTCTTGGGCGGCGGCAAATCATCATCAGGAAGATTAAAGACTGCGCGACCGGTAGGTGGAGCCGGTTTTTCATCGGGTGCCAGCTCCAGCGACAGGGAAAGGCTTGATGCGCTGAGAATGGCGTCTATTGCACTGGTATCGGGTTTGCTGATGGTGTTGGTTTTTTTAGGTTCTTCATCCAGTTCGCCACGCAACCATGCAGGCAATTCACTGTCGCCGCCGCCAATGGGTACGATGGCCAGATCGGTTTCCAGTTCCAGCGCAAACGCCTTGGCTTTTTCCAGATAATTATTGGTCGGTGCTGCTGTCTGGATTTCGTCTGCAGGAATGAAAGCATTGAAGAAACCGCGTATCTCCACCAGCTGGTCTTCGAGCAGAATGGGCACCAGGCTGGAATACATATCGAGCAGCGTGATGGCATTTTTTGAAGAATCGGAATCGGTGGCAAATTGCAGGCGACTGGCGATGGCTTTATTGAGAATATGGAAATCTTCATAAATAGCGATCAAACCATCAAACGCGAATTGGCCTTTCTTGCCGTTGTGCGTCAGAAAATATTGCGCCAGCAAGTACATGCCCGCCACACGGAAAACGGTTTCTTCTTCGTTAGCCAGTGGCAGATGAAAACGCGCCATCGGACGCATGTACGCCGATTTCGGGCAGCCACAAGTAGGAAAAATCAATCCCAGCATGGAACTTAAAACGCGTTGCAATGCAGTGGTTTGCACCACAGTGCGGTCTTCGGTGATAACTTCCAGTTTCACTTCGTCGATGGAGCGCGTTTCATGAAACCGCTCCACCACTTTGTGCAGTTGCAGCGCCATCGGGCAATGCGGATGTTCTTCTGCATTCAGTGGGCAGTGCGAACATTGTTTGAAAGCCAGCTCGGTCCACTTGGGCGGATTTTCCACCGGCGGCGAGAGCAGCTCGAAGGTGTGACCATCCAGATCAAAATCAAATACCTCGGTGACTTTATCGCTGAGGCCGATGCGGTAGGTGATGCGTACAGGTTCCATACTCGACGTCTTGAAATAGGGTTAATGTTTGTCAGTCTACCCCTGTTCTGGCGCGACGGCATCCCAGATCAGGCGCGGGTCAAAACTGAGCGATGCCAGCAGGGTGATCACTACAGACCCACCAAATAGCAGAGCCCCCATACCGGGCAGAATGGCTACCACCTGTCCGAGGCGTACCAGAGCTACCATGACCGAGACGACAAATATATCCATCATCGACCAGCGGCCAATAAACTCGAGTATGCGGAACAGTCTCATGCGCATCCGCGCACTCATCGCCCAGCGCTGTTGGACAGACAGTAGCAGACATGACAGCGTCACTAGCTTGCTGACGGGCACCACAACGCTGGCGATAAACACGATCAGCGCGATGATCGGGTAGCCCTCATGCACCAGTTTAATGATGCCGCTCAGGATGGTGTCTGATTCACTGCGCCCCCACTTCGACACAATCATGATCGGCAGCAGATTGGCGGGAATCAGCAACAGGACGGCGGTCGCGATGAAGAACCAGGTTTTCTGCAGGCTGTGGGGAATGCGCCGCGATACTTTGGCACCGCAGCGATAACACTGTACGCATTGCCCTGCCGGGCAGCGCTGCAAGGAATGGCAGGCGCGACACAGTGCCAGGCCGTGGTGGGCGGCGGTAGGCAAAGGTGTGTGTGGTTTTGTCGGCTGCATGGGTGGGAGCGCAGCGTGTCAGTGGTGGTCTGCGGCTTGGGCTTTGTTCATATCATAGGTCTGCCAGAATTCGTGCTCATCGATCAGCGAATTGAGTAGCAGTGTGCACAACATGAGACAGACAAAACAGTACAGACCGACACCCGGTAACAGGTGAGCCATATCTTTCAGCTTGACCATCGAGACCAGTACACCCATGAGAAACACTTCCAGCATCGCCCATTCGCGCACCAGATGGTTGATGCGCATCAGGGTCGGCAGGACGGGTTGATGGCTGCGCAGATACAGCGCCAGACTGATGGTAAATAGCAGCCACAAATTCATTAATGGAGCCGCCAGGGCGCAGATGGCCACCACAGTAGCTACATCCCAGAAACCACTGGCAGACAACGATAATATGGCTTGTGTCAGCGACACTTCCTGCCGCAAGCCGCTGATGGACAGGCTCATTAATGGCAAACCGATGGCCGGACCGAAAAATACCAGCCCCACAGTGGAGAGAATCAGTGCGTGCGGCACGCTGTCCGGGCGCCCCTCGCGCAAGACGTGACCGCAGCGGGGGCAGAGCGATTCACTGCCTGCCGGTACGTCAATCTCTTCCAGCAGCAAGTCGCATTCAGCGCAGGCTGTGATGTGGCTATGGTTATTACTATCGTTATGGCTGTCCACGTGTTCCTTATTCATGACGGGATGATCCGATCGTGTTAATAATCCCCAGACTGGCCAATGTCCAGAGTGCGACCATGGGAGCTACAAAAAAGCGCTGCTCGGGTACGATGATGACAGACAACGCTATCGACAACACAAGAAAGAAAAGGGCAGACCATTCTGCCGGGCACAGCGTAGCGCGCCAACGCCATATTGTGGTCAAGGCGATTGCCAGCATGAAGGCATTGATGAGCAACAGCCATGATGACCAGTGACGGATATTCTCTTCATCCAGGCTGGTTTTTTCCAGTGCGACCGGTGCGCCGCCCTGTTCTGCTCTTGTCGCCCACAGTGTCAGGGTGGCAGGAGAATGTTGATCTGCCATGCTGAGGGATATACGCAAGCGATACACCGCAGCAACGGGCGGGATGCCGGTAACCGACACAAATGTGGGCGATGCATCGATGCGGGACAGCTGGCGGGCTAGCACTTGATCATCCTCATCGATCATCGATAAGGTCACTGACACCGGATGCTGCGCCATCATCACTGCGCTGAACGTCAAGGCTTGCCCTGCAGGAAGCGACAAACTGGCTTCAAGATAGCCTTGCCCGGTGGGCGTATTGAGCGTGATAACGGCATCACTGAGACTGGAGCTCAGGCATACCTGATCGGGTACCGGCATCTGCTCGCAGTGCGCCATGAAATCCAGTAACAGCTGGACGTTATTCTCATCATTTTCGATAGCCTGTTCTTGCAGTCCATAGTGTTGCCACGTGGAAGATAACGGCACTGTGTTGGCAAGCGGTGGCGGTGGTAACAGGTTGTCGTGTTCGCCGTAATGGAAGACTCTGCTGCTATAACTGCCGAGATAGAAATACAACCGCCCCAGCACCAGGCAAGCCAGTGCCGCCGGATCGCGTTCAGCCACACTGAGCGCTACGCTTTTGGCAGCTTTTTTTGTAGCGTCCCGGCATGGTGATTGATACCAGCGATAGGGGGCAAAAGACACAGTGTCATAGCCGCTGGCGCTGTCATCCAGATGCCGGCTCGACCAGTGGGATGCCCAGCTGCTATCCAGATACGAAAACACGCCCGATTGCTGCAACGTGGCGGAATACTGCAGCCCAACGGGTATCAATGCTGACAGGATAGCGAGTGCCGTGATGCGAAGGTTGCGTGAGCCATTGCCTGTTTGTGCCAGTGCCAGCAGCAGCCATAGCGCCAGCATGCCGAAGAGCGGATAGAGGAAAAAAGTGCGTAGCGAGCAGGCGATTCCCAGACAAAGCCCGGCAAGGCACTGCAAGCCGAGGCGGTGGCGGTGTTGCGACAAGCAGAGCAGCCAGATACCGATCAGGGCCATCAGGCTGGCGGGCATGTCCGACAGGGATAACCACAATAAAGGATAAAACCAGAGGATGTGAGCCAGCACGCTGCACAACAGTAAGGCGCACAGGGTGCGGACAGGATGTGAGCTGCTGGTTTGATGGCGGCGCAGCCACCAAGACTGCATGGCTAACGCGCCCAACAGTGCGGACAGCAGCAGCATGGCACCTTGCAAGACGATCAACCACTCCGGCGCAATGCCCAGCCGATAGGGCAGGCTGAACCAGTAGACAATACCCAGAGGTCGCAAGGTGTCATAGCAATTGCCATCGGTCGCGCAGCGCAAACCCATGTCCAGATACTCGACGGCATCGCAGCATTGCGGATCAAATAGCAGGAAGTTATCTAGGGCCATGAAATCCAGATCATGCAGTAAGGTTCATGAAGTACGTGTCATGCGTGGTTGACGGGGCTGGTGTCAGGGCTATTATGCCCCATTCCTCTTTGCTTACCCTGTTGCTCACCGCTATGACTGTAAACACCTCTGTGACCCACCATCAATCCCTTTATGACGGGCATCCCCGTTATGACTGGAGCCGCGCCGAGATCCTCGCGCTGTTCGATCTGCCGTTCAATGATCTGCTGTTCCGTGCCCAACAAGTGCATCGTGCGCATTTTGACCCTAACACTGTGCAGGTCAGCACGCTATTGTCGATCAAGACCGGTGCCTGCCCGGAAGATTGCAAATACTGTCCGCAGAGTGGTCATTACAACACCGGTCTCGACAAGGAAAAGTTGCTGGAAGTCGAGAAAGTCATTGAAGAAGCGCGCGCAGCAAAAGCCAATGGTTCTTCGCGGTTTTGCATGGGTGCTGCGTGGCGTTCGCCAGCAGAAAAAGATATGCCTTACGTGTTGCATATGGTGCGTGAAGTCAAGGCGCTCGGCATGGAAACCTGCATGACACTCGGCATGCTGGATAGTGAAAAATCAAAGCGTCTCGCAGAAGCGGGGCTGGATTATTACAACCACAATCTCGATACCTCGCCAGAATTCTACGGCGAAATCATCACCACGCGCACCTACGCGGATCGACTGGAAACCTTGGCGAACGTGCGCAGTGCCGGTATGAAAGTGTGCAGCGGCGGTATCGTCGGTATGGGCGAAACACAGAATGATCGCGCCGGTTTGTTGCAGCAGTTATCCAATCTCAATCCGCATCCGGATTCGGTGCCGATCAACAATCTGGTGAAAGTGGAAGGCACGCCGCTGGAAAATGAAGTGGAGCTGGATCCATTTGATTTTCTGCGCACGATTGCCGTGGCGCGCATTTTAATGCCGCAATCCTATGTGCGTTTGTCTGCAGGTCGTGAAACCATGAATGAGCAGATGCAGGCGCTGGCATTTATGGCGGGTGCCAATTCGGTTTTCTATGGTGACAAATTACTCACCACGCCGAATCCGGCGGCACACCAGGATCAACAGTTGTTTGCAAAACTGGGTATCAATCAAAAAGATAGTCATGTTCATATCTCGGAAAAAGAGCCGCAGTTTTACAACGCGTGCGCGTGAATGAGTACTGCTTGGCAACAGCATTGGCAACAGCAACTCGCTGAACGCCAACAACAGCACTTGCTGCGCACTGCGCATGTGTTTGATGACAAACCGTATCGCGCATTTATCAGCAATGATTATCTCGGTTTTGCCAATCACCCGACACTGCAAAAAGCACTGGCTGATGGCGCGGAAAAATACGGCGTCGGCAGCGGTGCTTCGCATTTACTCGGCGGGCATTCCCGCGCGCATCAACAACTGGAAGAAGAGCTGGCTGCGTTTACCGGGCGAGATCGCGCGCTGTTATTTTCTACCGGCTATATGGCTAACCTCGGCGTGTTGACCGCGTTGCTCGGTAAAGGTGATTGCATTCTGCAAGACAAACTCAATCACGCTTCCTTGATTGATGGTGGTTTGTCATCTGGAGCAGATTTCCGCCGCTACTTGCACGCTGATATCAACAGTCTTGAAAAACATTTATTGCGTGCGGCTGGCAAAAAAACACTGGGCTTACAAAAAACACTGGTCGCAACTGACGGTGTATTCAGCATGGACGGTGACATCGCGCCGCTGCCGGCCATGTCTGTACTCTGCAAAGAACACAATGCCTTGTTGATGGTGGATGATGCGCACGGTTTCGGTGTGTTGGGCAAAAACGGCGCAGGCAGCTGCGAACATTTTTCACTCGCACAAAACGACGTGCCAATATTAATGGGCACATTAGGCAAGGCGCTGGGCAGCTTCGGTGCGTTTGTCGCCGGCTCGCATGACATGATTGACATGTTGATCCAGTTTGCACGCCCTTATATTTACACCACTGCCTTGCCGCCGGCGCAAGCGGCTGTCACGTCCGCTGCTTTGCGTTTGTTGAATTCAGAAAGTTGGCGACGTGAAAAACTGCAAGCCAACATTCAGTTTTTTCGTCAGCAGGCTGGGCAGCGTTCACTGCCGTTAATGGATTCTTCTACGGCAATACAGCCATTGATAGTCGGCGGCAGTGAACTGGTGTTGCGTATGGGTGAGCAATTGCGCACGCGAGGATTTCTGGTTGGCGCAGTGCGACCGCCGACTGTGGCGGAAGGTGCGGCGAGACTGCGCATCACCCTGTCGGCAGAACACAGTGAAAATGATATTGCACAACTGCTGGATGCAATTGCCGGGACATGGCAGGCGTTGGTATGAATCATTATCCCATCATGCTTTTACACGGCTGGGGTTTTAGCAGCCAACTGTGGCAACCGTTGATGCAAAGTCTGCACGCACAGGGTTGCGAAGCGGTTTACGCCATTGATCTGCCGGGATTTGGCACAGCATTCCATGAGCCGTGTGAATCGCTGGATCAGGTGCTGGAATATATTGCGGAACAACTGCCGGAAAAATCGGTGTTGTGCGGCTGGTCTTTGGGCGGCATGTTGGCGTTGCAGATGGCGGCACGTCATCCTGAAAAAGTAGCGGCGATTATCACTATCGGCAGCAACCTGTATTTTACAGAAGCAAATGATTGGCCGGGCATGCCGACAGCAGACTATCAGCAATTCTGCCAGCGTTTTGCGGCGCAGCCAGAAAAAACCTGGCAACGTTTCCTGCAATTGCAAACCAAAGGCGACAGCAACGCCGGGCAAGCGGCGGATGCATTGGATAGCCTTGCGGATTATTCAGCTATTCATCCCGCAACGGCAGAAAAAATGTTGCGGTTATTGGGAGAGATCGATAATCGCCCACTGTTTAAAAATCTGGCGATGCCTGGCTTGCATCTGCTGGCTGAGCAAGATGCTATTACGCCAGTGGCTATTGCCTCGCTATTGCAAAAGATGAATCCCGAACAGCAAATAAAAATATTGGCGGATAGCGGT
>DAOMGA010000028.1:2624-9715 GCA_035430085.1 Pseudomonadales bacterium | reverse complement strand
GTTCAATCAAGCGCACGCCGGAATCACCAGAACGTAAATGACCGCCCACTTCATCCTGAAATTTTGTCCACGCCTGCGGCGAGTTCCAACCGGGCGCCCATGCGAATGGCACGAAAGAAGCCGGCTCATTCGGCCCGACATAGCCCTCCATCGAGAATGATAAGGCGCTGTCTCTATCCTGGGATACACGCGGCTCGTGCACTGATAAATTGGCACGCATCGCAGTACGACCTGAATACCGGCGCGGTGCACGCGCAATTTTTAATCCCTGTATGCGATATGAAGCACTGGGTGATGTGCCCATAATGCCTGCTAAAGCAGGAACGGTTTCTGCACACAGCTGTGTAATTTCATCGAACTGCGTCCAACAAGCCATGCGACGCTCAATCGAAGTATGTAACGCATATATCCAGCGCCAGCTTTCGTTAATTTTACAATCAGGTTCGTAATACGCCGGATCGTAAACCTGAAAATAACGTTGTGCACGCCCTTCCATATTGATGACCGTGCCATCACTTTCAGCAAAACTGCCAGCAGGAAAAACAAAATCCGCTTTGGCAATAGTCGGTGTTTGTTGATGATCGATCACCACCAGAACTTTTGCTTTTGCGAGTGCCGCTTCTACACGCTCGACATCCGCCCGGAGATAAATATCATTTTCTAACACTACCACACCATCGGCTTCACCACTTTCCAGTAGAGCCAACGCTTTTTCTACCGAATCACCCCCTAACATCGCTACGCCAACGCTGTTCACTTCAGGCTGACACAAGGCAATTTCGGCTTTTTTGCCTTTAGCATGCAGCGCTGCAGCGACATTGGCGGAGGCTTGCATGATGGCAATGGATGCACAACCGGTACCAGATACTACCAACGGTTTTTCTGCCGCCAACAAGGCTTCTGCAATACGGTTAGCCAAAGCGGATTGCTCATCACTCAAGCCCTTGACCGCTGGCGCACTGCGATCAATGCTATGCGCCACCGCAAAGCCGAGACGCGCAATATCATCGCTGGCAAGACGCGCACTCACTTCAGCCACATCATCAAGGCGTGTATCCGCAAAGCTGGTAATAAATAGCGGGCTTTTCTCGTGTTGCGCAATATCTTTAACACCCTCTGCCTGCCACTCGGAAATCTTGTTGGCGGCAGCCATTGCCAGACCTTTATTCTTAACAGCTTGACGCAAGGCCAATGCAATACGCGGCGCGGTTTGCGTCACGTCTTCACCGAGAATCAATACGGCATCTGCACGCTCCATATCACGCAATGATGGCGTGCGTGCCGGGCTGTTTTGTAAAATAACCAGCGCCTGTTCAACCAGCGCTTGTTTAGCTGCACTAGTACCGCTAAAAAAATTGTCGGCACCCAACCATTGCTTCAATGCAAAATTGGCTTCAACACTGGCCCGCGGCGAGCCGATACCGATAATGCGTTTGCACTCACGCAATGCATTGCCTGCAGCATCCAACACACCATCCACATCCAGCACATTTTTTTCTTGCCCTACACGCTGCCACGGCTGGCGCGGTCTGTCATCACGATTCACGTATCCGTGTCCGAAGCGGCCGCGATCGCAAAGGAAGTAATGATTGATCTCACCGTGATAACGGTTTTCAATACGGCGCAATTCACCATAGCGTTCACCCGGGCTGATGTTGCAACCCACACTGCACTGCTGACACACACTCGGTGCAAATTGCATGTCCCACTTACGGTTGTAGCGTTCAGAGTGTGTACGGTCTGTGAACACGCCCGTCGGACACACTTCAATCAGGTTGCCCGAGAACTCACTTTCAAAAACACCATCATTTTCCCGACCAAAATAGAGATTGTCGTGCGCACCGTATACACCAAGATCTTCACCGCCAGCGTAATCCTTGTAATAACGCACACAGCGATAACAAGCGATGCAGCGATTCATTTCATGGTTGATAAACGGACCGAGATCCTGATTCTGGTGTGTGCGTTTGGTAAAACGATAACGACGCTGGTTGTGACCCGCCATGACCGTCATGTCTTGCAAGTGACAGTGGCCGCCTTCTTCACAAACTGGACAATCATGCGGGTGATTGGTCATCAACCATTCCACCACTGATTTACGAAACGCTTTCGCTTCTTCGTCATCAATAGAAATATAACTGTTATCAGTGGAAGGCGTCATACATGACATCACGATACGACCGCGTTTGTCATCGGCATTGGCGTATTGTTTTACAGCGCAAGCACGACAAGCACCGACCGAGCCCAGTGCCGGGTGCCAGCAGAAATACGGCACATCCAGACCCAGCGACAAACAGGCACGCAACAGGTTGTCAGCGCCATCTACTTCAAACGGTTTGCCATCGACAAAAATCGTTGCCATGTTTTATTTCACCCTGCCAGTTCTGCTTTTATGCCGCGTTCAAATTCTGCGCGGAAAAATTTCATCGCGCTTTGTAATGGCTCCATCGCACCTGGCGCATGCGCACAGAATGTTTTGCCGGGGCCAAGAAAGCGCGTGGTCTGCTCCAGCATCTCCATATCGCCAGGCTTGCCTTCACCGCGCTCAATGGATTGCAATACTTTCACTGTCCACGGCAAGCCATCACGACAGGGTGTACACCAGCCGCACGATTCACGCGCAAAAAATTGCTCAAGATTGCGCACCACAGAAATAATATTCTGTTTGTTATCCACCGCCATGATCAAGCCTGTACCCATACGGCTACCAGCTTTGCCGATGGTGTCGTAATCCATCGCCAGATCCAGATGTTCAGGCAACAGGAAATCAGTCGACGCGCCACCCGGCAGCCAGCACATCAGGTCGAGACCATCCTGCATGCCGCCGGCATAATCTTCCAGAATTTCACGCGCTGTTGTACCGATGGGAAGCTCCCATACACCAGTGCGCTTTACGCGACCGGACATACCATACAACTTGGTACCTGCATCCGGGCTTTTTCCTTGCGATAACGATTTAAACCACTCACCGCCGCGCAAAACAATCGCAGGAATATTGACGAGTGTTTCAACATTATTGACGACGGTAGGCTTGCCCCACAAACCGGAAATTTGTGGAAACGGCGGCTTGGCACGCGGATTGGCGCGACGACCTTCCAGCGAATTAATCAGCGCAGTTTCTTCACCGCAGATGTAACGACCTGCGCCAGTGTGCACAAACAATTCCATGCCCCAGCCTGAACCGAGGATGTTTTCACCGAGATAACCGGCGGCTTTTGCTTCTGCAATGGCGCGATTCAGACGCTCAGCCGCCACCACATATTCACCGCGCAAAAAGATATACGCTTTTGAAACTTGCAAGGCATAACCGGCGAGAATCATGGATTCCACCAGTTGATGCGGCAACTGCTCCATCAACAAGCGATCCTTGAAAGTGCCCGGCTCCATTTCGTCTGCATTACAAACGAGATATTTGTTTTTTGGCGCACCATCGCCCATTGGCACCAGCGACCACTTGATACCGGCAGGAAAACCTGCACCGCCGCGACCACGCAAATTCGCATCTTTGACAGTTTGTTGTACATCTTGCGGCGACATCTCTTTCATCGCTTTACGCAAAGCCGAAAAACCTTCCAGCGCTTCGTACGTTTTCAAATCCAGCAACTGACCGTCCAGATGATCAACACGCCAGGTGAGCGGATGCGTGTCGGCTGATTTATTTATCACAGCATTCATACGTAACGCTCCAGCAATGCTGGCACATCCGCCACGGCAACCGGACCATGTGTGTCGTTATCGATCATCAAGGTTGGGCCTTTGTCACAATTTCCAAGACAGCAAATCGGCAACAAAGTAAAACGACCATCCGCAGTTGTCTGCCCGTATTCAATCGCCAGATGTTTTTTGATCGCTGCTGTGAGTTCTTCATAGCCGGTTAAAAAACAACCGATGCTATCGCACACCTTTATGACGTGACGACCAACGGGACGACGGAAAATCAGATTGTAAAAAGTCGCTACGCCTTCAACATCGGAACCGGGAATACCCAGCACACCTGCAATGGCGGCAATAGATTCATCCGGCACCCAACCGTGCCGTTTCTGCACCGTTTTCAGCGCATCAATAGTCGCGGCACGCGGATCATCGTAGTGATGAATCGCATGCAGAATTTCTTCACGATCTTCCGGGTGAAGGCTGTAACGCGGCGGACGATCTGTTGCCAGCACGGTTTTGGGTTGCGCGTTTTTTACTTGAGTAGTTTTAACGGTCGACATCAGCCATCACAAAGTCAATGGACGCCAGATAGGCAATCAGATCCGGGATCATGGATCCGCGAATCACCGAGGGAATCTGTTGCAAGTGTGGGAAACTGGGGGTGCGAATGCGTGTGCGATAACTCATCGTGCTCGCATCGGAAATCAGGTAATAACTGTTGATGCCTTTGGTGGCCTCAATCATCTGACTGCTTTCACCCGCCGGCATCACCGGACCCCATGAGACGCTCAAAAAGTGCGTGATCAGGGTTTCAATATCTTTCAGCGTGCGCTCTTTGGGTGGTGGACACGTCAACGGATGATCCGCCTTGTACGGACCTTCCGGCATATTTTCCAGACACTGACGAATGATGCGCAAACTCTGGCGAATTTCTTCCAGACGCACCATCGCACGATCATAAGCATCACCATTGGCTGCCAACGGCACTTCAAAATCAAACCGGTCATAACCAGAGTAAGGGCGTTTCTTGCGCAAATCGTAATCGATACCGGTTGCACGTAAGCCGGGGCCAGTCACGCCCCACTCCAAGGCTTCTTTACTGTTGTATTTTGCAACGCCAATAGTACGCGCACGCAAAATGCCATTCATGAATGCCGCTTTTTCATATTCATCGATGCGCTTCGGCATCCAGTCGAGAAACTCGCGCACTTTCACATCCCAGCCGCGCGGTAAATCATGCGCCAGCCCACCGATGCGATACCAGGCCGGATGCATACGGAAGCCGGTAATAGCTTCGATCACGTCATACGCTTTCTGGCGATCAGTAAACATGAAAAAGATCGGCGTCATACCACCGACATCCTGCACATACGTGCCGAGAAACAGCAGATGCGATGTTATGCGGAAAAACTCGGCCATCATCACGCGTATGACTTCAACACGCTCCGGCACTTTGATACCCGCCAGTTTTTCCACCGCCAATACATACGGCAAATTATTCATCACGCCGCCGAGATAATCGATGCGGTCTGTGTACGGAATAAACGAATGCCAACTCTGGCGTTCCGCCATTTTTTCTGCGCCGCGATGGTGATAACCGATGTCCGGCACACAATCGATAATTTCTTCACCGTCCAGTTGCAACACAATGCGAAACGCGCCATGAGCCGACGGGTGGTTAGGGCCGAGATTGAGGAACATATAGTCTTCATTCTCGCTACTGCGTTTCATGCCCCAGTCTTCCGGTTTGAAGCGCAACGCCTCCTGCTCGGCATCCTGTTTTGCAGCATCGAGATAAAACGGATCAAATTCTGTCGCGCGCGCTGGATAACTTTTGCGCAGCGGATGCCCTTGCCAGTTTGACGGCATCAAAAGACGTGACAAATGCGGATGACCGTCGAACACAATGCCGAACATGTCCCACACTTCACGCTCATACCAGTTGGCATTAGGCCAGATACCTGAAACCGTTGGCACATGCATATCCGACGCTTTCAATGAAACCTTGATACGTACATCACCGCCTTCGGTTAAAGAAGTTCGGTCAATAGAAAGCAGATGATAAAAAACCGTGAGATCGGATGGTGGTTGACCGCGACGATAGGTGCGCAATTGTTCGTCAATCGCCGACAAGTCATACAACATGACATAAGGGCGCGGCAGATGACGTAAAAACCCCATCACTTCAATTAAACGTTCACGCGGCACCCACAACGTCGGCACTCCATCACGCGTGCGCTGGAAGCTGCAAACATCGGCACCGAAACGTCCGTGCAACTCACGCACGACTTCGTGTTCAAAACCCGCCGGGGCTGCAGCATCCTGAGAAGAAGGCTGTATGTCTGTCTCTTGCGTCACTCAATTATTTCCCGGATAAAACTATTAAATCTGAATAAAAGCTATTTGACCTGATAAAGACCATTAGACCTGATCAGGTGTTCGCAACACCTGCACGGCATTGCGTTCTGCCTGCTTCAAGTCGCGCTGGGCTGGCATATTGGCTTTATAAACGCCTTGCTCGCCCACCACCCATGACAGCGGGCGTCGCTCTTTACCAATTGCGTCTTGCAGCAGCATTAATCCTTGCAGGAAGGCCTCCGGACGGGGCGGGCAACCAGGAATATACACATCAACCGGCAGGAACTTATCGACGCCCTGTACAACAGAATAAATGTCGTACATTCCGCCTGAATTGGCACACGAACCCATCGAGATTACCCACTTGGGCTCCAGCATCTGTTCATACAAACGTTGCACCACGGGTGCCATCTTGATGAAACAAGTACCTGCTACCACCATCAAATCCGCCTGACGGGGCGAGGCGCGTATAACTTCCGCACCGAAACGCGCAACGTCATGCGGTGAAGTAAAAGACGTTGCCATTTCAACGTAACAACAGGAGAGACCGAAATTGTACGGCCAGAGAGAGTTTTTGCGCCCCCTGTTCACCGTGTCATGCAGGATATTTTCCAGTTTGCCCATAAAAATATTCTTATGGACTTGCTCTTCCAGCGGATCAGATACTTGTTGCTGACTGACAGGTGGATAACGACCGGGTTCGTCTGGATCAATACGTGTCAGTGTGTAGTCCATCTCAACCTCAAGCAATAAAAACTTTATAAAACAAAAAAACTTCTAAAAAAAACTAGATATGTTTTTCGGCATTCTGACCTGGCAACAACGCGCCCACAGCTTTAGAGCGTCGCGCTTCAGGCGCCCATTCCAGCGCGCCAATACGCCAGACATACACCAGCCCTGCCAACAACACTGCGATAAAAATACTGGCTTCGATAAAACCCGGCCAACCGGATTCGCGCACAGACACGGCCCATGCGTATAAAAACAACGCTTCAACATCGAAAATGACGAAAAACATGGCTGTCAGATAAAACTTGGCAGAGAAAGTAATATAAAAATAAATAAATAAGAAGCAAACA
>DAOMGA010000028.1:0-2614 GCA_035430085.1 Pseudomonadales bacterium | reverse complement strand
GGTTCATTTTTGGCACGTCCACGATAACGACCACCGAGGAGCCAGGACACCCCTAGCATAAAGGCGCAGATCAGTACGATAACCAGCAGGAAAATACCGAAAGACCAGTTGTGGGCGAGCGTTTCTACCTTGTCCAGTGGTAATGCAGACACGGATGACTCCAGAAGCGGTAAAAAATAGGGCGCTAAAACATGCGGCTATGTTACCCAAAAAGACTATCCCGGGATAGAAATTGATTAACGGGTAAATTGATTTATGGGGTAGCAAGATAACGGGGGATAACCGACAATTGGCGATTGTTGGACAAACCGAATAAACCCTATGATGACCGCCAGCTACGCTCGACGGATCCTGACTTTTTTCTATGAACTGCGAAATCCACTGATATTGGCATTGGTGATATTAGCTGTTACAGGTTGTGAAACCACATCATCAGATGATGCCGACGATACGCATCGGCACTCTTTTTCCTTGTTCTCCCACAGCTATCGCAGCAATGGTCAACAATGCGTGGCAGATTGGCGTAAAGCCCCTCCGTTAACGCCGGGACTGTGGCAACGCGTCGAGAAACGCTACCAGCTGCCCAATAGCCCGACCAACCCGCGTATCGTGACCGAAAGAAACTGGTACGTTAGCCATCAGGCTTACCTTAACAGGGTGTCTGCAAGATCTTCCCGTTACCTCTATTACGTTGCCAATAAGCTGGAAGCGCGCCAGTTGCCGGGCGAACTGGCATTACTGCCTATTGTAGAAAGCGCTTATAACCCGTTTGCGGTATCCAGCAGCAACGCATCCGGGCTCTGGCAATTTATTCCCAGCACCGCCAAGCACCTCAAAATGGAAATGAATTGGTGGTATGACGCCAGAAGGGATGTACCTGCAGCCACCGACACCGCGCTGGATTATCTGGTTTTTCTCCGGGATCACTACGACGGCGATTGGCTGAAAGCACTGGCAGCCTACAACGCGGGTTGGGGTACGATCGACCGGGCGGTCACCAAAAACAAGGCAAAAGGACTGCCGACCGACTACTGGAGTCTGGACGTACCGGATGAAACCCGCGCCTATGTCCCTAAACTGCTGGCTCTGGCTCAAATCAGTAAGAACCCTGCCGCTTACAACGTGGAATGGGCCTATATTCCTGATCTGCCTTATTTTGCCGAGGTCAAATTTCAAGGGCAGCTAGATGTTGCCTTTGCTGCCGACGTCGCCGATGTTGACAGCGACGAACTCTATCTACTCAATCCCGGTATCAGCCGCTGGGCGACGCCGCCTGGGGGACCATACCGCTTGCTGGTGCCAATCGATCAGGCTAACGATCTGCAAGAGCGCATTGCCAGCCTGCATACCAGCCAGCTGATGCCCACCCCTGCTAGCGATTATGAGTACACCGCCAACCCCAGAGTGCAAGAAATGGAGGCCAAAACCTCCTCCAAATCGTCTAAATCCGCTAAAACGTCTAAATCTGCATCGTCTGTTAGCGACCGTATTTACGTGGTCAAATCTGGCGACACTCTGTGGTCAGTCGCAAAAAAATCCGGCATGAGTGCCGACGCCATACGTAAACTGAATCATCTGGACAAAGATGAAGCCTTGAAACTGGGGCAGAAAATCACGCTATCAGGTAGTGCAGCACCGTCTGGTAATACCGCCAAAACCAATAACACCCCAAAGCCCGATAAAGCCACCAAAACCAGCAAAGAGACAAAATCCGGCAATCAAAAAGGCAAGTCTACCTACTCCGTGAAAAGTGGCGACACGCTGATGGCTATTTCTCGCAAGTACAATCTGAACGTCAATGACATCGCTCGCTGGAATGGTATCAACAAAAATCAGGCCGCGTTAAAACCTGGGCAGACACTGACGCTCTACCTTGATACCCCAAGCAAACATTAACTATTGCATACATTAACGCCTGTAAAAAATTCGCCCATGAAAGATGACTTGCGCCCTTACTGGGTTAAAAAGAATTATTTGAAATTCCGGCATTGGTATACCGAGTTTTTTCTACGCCCGGAGTTTACGCAACTCGGTGATCACCACACCTTTATGAAGCCGTGGCATACCGTGGTATCCGGTCCGAATATCCGCCTTGGGCATTCAGCAACGGTAGTCGCCGAACCGGATAACAATGTACGCATCGGCGTGTGGGGACGCGAACCCGGCGCAGGCAGCATTACCATTGGTGACGCCGTAATGATTTCACCCGGCGTGCGCATCAGCGCATCAGATAACATCACCATCGGTGATGGCTGTATGATGGCGAATGGCGTTTACATTACTGATTGCGATTGGCATGGCGTTTACGACCGGATGAATCGTGACCCCGAACCCAGACCTGTCATCATTGGCAACAATGTGTGGATTGGTGATCGTGCTACAGTATTAAAAGGTGTGACGATTGGGGACAACAGCGTTGTCGCCGCTTGTAGTGTGGTGACAAAAGATATTCCGGCGAATGTGGTTGTTGCGGGCAATCCGGCGCGGATTGTAAAAGAACTGGATACCACAAAAGATTTTTATACCCGCACCATCTTCTATGCCGACGACCGCACCGTGTGGATCGTGTGGGGCGGACAGGTCCGCTTCACCATCAAGGGCCAGGAACCGTTTG
>DAOMGA010000027.1:0-10388 GCA_035430085.1 Pseudomonadales bacterium | reverse complement strand
AGTTGAAGATGGAGGGAAAGAAACACGACGAGACTGTTTTTGTTGTTGCGGATGATGGCAAGCGTAGGATTGAAAATTTTTCAATCCTACCTTCGCAGATGGTAAGTAAAAATATTAAAAAAGAGGATTTCGATTTTATTGGAGATAAGAATTCTAGCCTTGGCAATATTATTATCTTAGACATTATAGACCCATCTAGAATTGGTAAGACAGTAGCATTCAATTTTAATGTAGGCAATTATTCCAACAAAATATCCCTGAATGACGAACAATTTTTTCAGATAATAGCTCCTCCTGACAATGGAAGCCTGCTAGAAGCATACAAGCCTATTATGGAGCTGACGGACAAGTTGTTTGCTGCTGGTTCTACTCGGTTTTTGTACGAAGGTAAGCCGGTAATTTATGGAACGGGTGTAGGTGATGTCATACAAAGTGATATCGCCAATGGTGAGATGGGAGGTTTTCAAGGAATTAATTTTCATTTGTCTTTGCACCGCCAACTTGGATCTTATGTTCAAAACGGCATTACCTATGTTGCTGGCGCCGGTAATGATCGGATTATTGCAACGGAATATAACGATATTCTCCTTGGCGGCACTGGCGAAGACATTCTCAACGGCAAAGCCGGCAACGACTATCTTGAAGGTGGTGATGGTGCAGATACACTCAACGGCGGCACCGGTTTTGATCGCCTGAACGGCGGCGCTGGAATTGATACCTATCAAATTGATTCCGATTTCGGCAACGTAATAATTTCTGGTGACAACGACGGTGGCACGATTTCATTGTTGAGTGGCGTGCAATTCCGTCGCGTGAGCGGTCAACTAGGTCAGGATGGTTTGTTTGCGGCTATAAACACTGAGTGGGAATGGATTTCTGGTAAGGAAGGTTGGACGGTATCGGTTTCCGGCAGTGTTGCCACCGTCACGGTTCTGGATGCAAATAAAAAATCGCACACCATCGCGATCGAGAATTTCAATATCACCAGCAATCGTTTCGGCATTCAGTTGGGTGACATGCTCGAGCAGGAGATGCCCGCCACCAGTGATACTTATACAGTGGGTGATGGTTATCTGGATACTTATACATACACACCACCGGGTGGCGGTGATTCAACTGAAATAGACGTATACGTGCCGCAATATCGCGCACAGCCCAATGATCCTGACAGTGGTATTGATGTCGAACAATACCGCGATAAATCCCTGATTTATAACGCTGAAGAATATTTTAAAGCATGGGATACGTCAGATTTCCAATTCGTCGATAAAGATAGCGAAGAGTTGGAGGACTATAAGGAGCAGTATAAATATGACACGCCGAGTGGTGATCGGCAGCAGGTGATATTTTCGGATAACAGGGCGCTACCGTTTGGCGCGGGCAATTTTCTTTTTGAAGGATCCAGTAAAAATGATTACCTGTATGGCAATGACTGGACCTCCAATATGCAGGCGATCAAGATCTGGAATGATAGCGAGCACAATATTTTTGGATTGGATAGCATCAACAATTTTGATCCATCATTTCATGGCAACAACGATATTTTATTTGGATTAGCGGGCGATGACTTGCTCATCGGCGACGGTGACCAGTCCAGCTTGCAAACGCCATCATCCAGTGCGCCGCAAGCTGGCAACAGTGATGTGTTGATCGGCGGGCGCGGCAGTGATGTGATTTACGGGCAAGGTGGCGATGATTTTTTGTTCGGCATGGAAGAGTACCGGTATGCAGGTGCGGCTTCTATCAATTTGAACTACGACACTGCAAAGTACGGCTCGCTGTCAGAGGCCTTGTTTAAAAAAGCCTATATTTATGATGTAACAAACCTGATCGATACCGACAAAAAAATTCTTCTGGAAGACGAGAACGAAAGCAATTATTTGAATGGTGGTGATGGCAATGACACCATCGTAGGGGCGAGCTACAACGACATCATCGATGGTGGCAAGGACTGCGATTACATCATGGCAGGTGCGGGTTGCGATGTGATAGCGGGCGGTAACGATGTGGATGTGATCTACGGTGATTCGTACGCTGTACAAAGCACGAGCGGCGAATGGCTGCGCGATTTTATTGCGCCAGATGTAATGCCGGGTGAGATATCCGGCGATGGTCTGTATGCCCGCGCATACTTCTATCGCGAGAATCAGCGCATGGATGAGCTGTTCGATCCGGATACTGCATATAACGACATGATTGATGGCGGCACGGGAGATGATTTTATCGCCGGTGAAATCGGACATGACAATATTCGTGGCGGAGAAGGTAATGACACCCTGTTTGGTGATCGCCCTTATAGCGCCGGATATTTTCAGGGTGTGGCGACAGGGTTCCAGAAGTTATCCAGCCGTTATCACGGCGATGATGTGATGGATGGTGGCGTAGGCAACGACAAGCTTATTGGCGGCGCCGGCAATGACTATCTGCTGGGTGGCGCTGGGAGTGACGTGATTTATGGCGATGTCGGCGCGGGCATTTATGACAGGCGCGCAGATACCAGTATTCCTGGCGACCCGGCTGTGGCGATTAAAGCCAGCGATGATGGCTGGTGGGGAAATGATTTTATTACTGGCGGCCAAGGCAGTGATGAACTGGTAGGTGAAGGTGGTGATGACACGATAGATGGTGGCGATGATGCCGACGTGCTATTCGGCGACTGGACCCCCAGCCAGACGGAAGCATTCGGCAATACCGCAGCGCGCACCGGCAACGACACCTTGTATGGTGGCAATGGCGGCGATCAATTAATGGGCAACAGTGGCGATGACATACTGGAAGGTGGTGCCGGTAATGATCTGCTGTTTGGCGACAATTACAAAAATGGCGGTGTGTTTACTGGTGAAGGTGATGATGCATTGTCCGGTGGATCAGGCGATGACAAGTTATACGGTGGCGGTGGCAAAGACATACTGGATGGTGGTGCGGGTGCAGATTATCTGGACGGCGGTGCCGGTGATGATACTTACATTATCTATGCCGGCAGTGGTAGCGACAGGGTAGAAGATATTCAGGGAGATTCAATCATTTACTTATCGAGTGAACCGGTAGAGACCGTGTTTGGCGATGAAAATATTACGATTTATTTATCTGGAAGTGGCAGTGATCAAATCAATATCAGTCAAAGTTCGTTGCGTCATGTCCAGGCAATCTATGTCAATAATCTAGCCATTGAGCTGGAAATTTCAGTGCCTTCATCAAATGAGCTGAGCAGTATCACCGGCACAAAAGGCAACGATATTTATGTGTTTGATGAAAACTTTTCTGGACCGGCCGTGGTTGTTGATGTTGAAGGCGAGGATAAGTTACAGCTCGCCGATGGCTGGGCGAATGACGGATATCTAGGCGCTAATATTGTTAGTCGCTGGTATCACTCAGTGACTTATTGGGGCGATACAGGATGGAAAACTATCGATTATTACTATACGGATGTTGCTTTAGTAAACGCTGCCAACGGTACAGGAACTGTCAAACTGTTGAGTGATGACTGGAACGCAGTCAACCAAGTACAGTTTGATGTCAATGCCATCGCGAATTTGCGTATAACAGGTGATGCAATCGGCAATGAAATCCATGGCAAAGCTGGCAATGACTCAATATCGGGTGGTGGTGGCAATGACACGCTAAACGGTGGTGCAGGCAATGACATGCTGATTGGTGATGCGGGTGTAGACACACTAAATGGTGATGATGGTGACGATACTTTGTATGTCGATGAAAGTGACAGCGCATTTGGTGGTAATGGCAATGATATTTTCTATGCGGTAGCGAATACGCGCAGTGGGTGTGTCAATGGTGGCGCAGGTGCGGATACGTTTAACTTCAACACGGAAGATAATAGTAGTTTTATTATTACCGATACAGCTTTTGATGCAGGTGATGTTATTCAATTGAATGTCAATTCAGATGATGTTTATTTGATGGCGGGTGGCATAGGCATACTCACACCAGACAAACTGGATTGGAATTGGGCTGTGTCATATATGCATGATTGCCCTGCAGAAATGTTATGGGATCGCATGCAGAGCCTGCATATACGTTTTGCAGACGGTGAAACATGGGATGCTGCAGCTATCAAAAACCATGCGAGTATAGGCTCTGTTTTCGGGGACAGGATTATTGGTGATGCATCAAGCAACGCCTTACATGGATGGGATGGCTACGATACGATTTATGGCGTGAATGGCAATGATTCACTGTACGGCGATGCAGGTGGTGATCGTTTGTATGGTGGCAATGGTACTGATGCGTTGTATGGCGGAGCCGGCGATGATGAATTGTATGGTGGCGCTGGCAATGACACCTATTATTTTGGCATCGGCATGGGCAATGATTTTATTGATGAGAGAACTGTTGATGAGATAAATGTGTTGGGAGCCTGGAGTGCTGATGCGGATGTTATTCGTTTTGATACTTCGGTGACAGAAGCGGATGTCCGCGTATCGGGTATGTATGAGGGTTTTGCGCTGACGGTGGGTGCTGCCAATGAATCCATCGGGCTGAGTGGAATATTCAGTGAGTCTGTTGATGCTGCTGGAAGCCGCGAAAGAAATTTATCCATTTACTTTGAAAATAATGGCGCAGTCTGGGATATGGCGCGCATAGAGCGAGAAGTTTTCAGGTCGTTTGCCAGTGTTACGGTTAGCAGCAACATAAAAATTGGCACAATAGCTAATGATGCGGCGCTGAATGGCAATTCGTCAAAAAATTACATTTTTGGTAATGCGGGCAATGACACCATCAATGCACAGGGTGGCAATGACTGGATTGATGGCGGTGCGGGTAACGATACGATAACCGGTGGCAGCGGAGCAGATGTTTTTCGTTTTGGTGTCGGCGCAGGTCACGATGTTATTGTGGATGCAGCATCAGCGGTTTTATCGGATCAGGTGCGTGTCGATTTCAACACTGGCATAGGTGATTTGACTATCGAGATGCTCGCCAGCAGCGAATTGAAAATCGGACGACATGATGAGGCAGGCGCTATCACAGATTCTGTTCGGGTAAATAAATCCCTTGGAAGCCTGGTCGATAATAATGGCAGCGATCTCACAGTCGGCTCACAAGCTTTACTAACATGGATAAACCAACAGTTAGCCAGCAGTACCGTCAGTTTGATCAGAAACCCGGATAAAAATAATTTTATTGCGTTATCGGGAGAAGATTTTCTTGGCGGAAGTATGGATGCCATAGAAAAATCGCGTTGGCAAATCACAGCGGCGAAAAAACTATCCGGTAGCTTTGGTGCGGCTGATATAGATGGTAACGGGGTGCAGGAAGAAGCATTTTTATTCATGGAGGACTTATGGAATACAGGCACTAATTACGTTGTTTTTCTGCCATCGGATAATATGGGTTATGCCAGTTTTCAATTTACTTTACAACGTGATGATGGGCTGACATTAATATCAAATATGGTGATTGATGTCCGGACTGGGTCGGAGGATGGCACGACTGGCAGTGACATCATTGACGGCGGCCAAAGTCGTACTGCACTGCTAATACAGGCGGGTGCTGGTGATGATCTGGTGCGCGATGGTGACGGCGATGATGTTGTGTATGGCGGCGAAGGTAATGATGTGCTGGATCACAATTGGGCGGCCAATGGTGATGACATTTATTACGGAAATGCAGGCAATGACAGGCTCGATGCCGGTTGGGGTACGGATACGCTGGTAGGTGGTAGCGGAAATGATCTCTACATTGAAGGCAATCTCTGGTCTGGTGATCACACGACTATTGATAACAGCACGGCCATTGAGGACGACTGGGATATCTTGCAGATCGGTCAGAGCGGTTATGGCATGTTGGATTACCGCTCACTATGGTTTACCGCAGACGGTGATGACTTGCTGGTGCATCAGTTAGATGCATGGGAGTCCGGTGAAATTTGCATCAAGGACTGGTTTGCTGCTGCTAATCCAGCAGCAAGGCTGGATGTGATTCGCGTGGTGCAGGACGACGGACGAGTTTATGAGGCCAATATTGATACGCACTTTGATGCATTAGTGCAGGCAATGGCTGCATTTTCGCCGCCCACATCTATCGCAGAAATTGATGCATCTCTTCTTATCAATGAATATCAGGCTGCGTGGCATTTGACGACACCGCTAGCGGCATAACGCAGCGCAAGATCACGGTGTACGTGGGCAGCTGTAGTGTCGCGTCGGGCTGTCTTTTGTCCAAAGGCAGTACAGATCGGAGTGACGGGTAGTTTTTGCTATTGATGCAGCGGTATCTGGCGATGCTGCATGCAGATCCAGCACGCTTTGCTGGAATTGAGTGCGTACATCGTCTGGCCAGCGTTGCCAGCCAGCTAAACCGACAAAAGCCAATGTGCGATTCACGCCCATTTCGCTGCTGCCCAGCAAGCGCGCTTGTGTCAGCGCCTGAAAAAATTCCTGATCAAATTGCAGCAGATTAAATTTTGTGATCAGTACATTAGCCCAGTTATGCGGCCAACGAGGATTCAATAACGTTCCCTGACGAAAAGCTGCAAGAACTTTGCGTTGGCACTCTAACCAGGGATCCCATTGTTCCACTTTGTTGATGAATCGGCATTGGTTGCTCACCAGTCGTCCATGGAGCTCATGGTATTCAGGATTGTCTGGTTGAATAGCCAGCGCTTTCTCTATCTGCGCCGTACCATTGGCATAGACGTCATCAGGATTCTGCCATGTCGAAGTATCGGTAGCATTCAGCAAATTTCTGGCAGGAATGGCGTAAAGTTCCGCCAATATCTGTTGGGTATTGAGAGCAATTAAACCAACCAACATAACCAGCAGAGTGAAAAAAACCAGGTGTCCTCTGTAATTAGACGATGAAGGCATTGCTGGATTTTCAGTGTTATGCTGTTTTTTCTTTGGTAGCTTCGTCTGATCCGTAATAGCCGGCATAGTAATATGATCCATAGTATCTGGATCTCTCGATATCCAGCTGATTCAGTACGATACCAGTTAGTGGCGCGCCTGCTGCTCGCAAGCGGTTAATACCGGACTTCACCACTTTTCTGTGCGTGCTATCGGCGCGAACGACGTAGATCACTGCGTTTGCAAAGGTGGATAAAACCAATCCGTCACTCACCACTTCTGAGGGTGCAGAGTCGATAATGATCCGCTCATAATTTTTCCCTAATGCCGCCATCACAGCTGCAAAACGTTTGGATGACAATAACTCAAGCGGATTGGGTGGTATAACACCAGAAGGGATAACATCCAGATTCAATTCTTTTATGTGGTGAATACACTCGCCGGGTTCTGAAGTGCCGGCGACCAGATTCGAGAGGCCTGGTAAAGATTGCTGCAACCCAAAGCACTTTGCTATCGATGGTTTGCGCATATCGGCATCGATCAGAAGGGTTTTTCCCATTTTTGCAAATGACAGTGCAAGATTGATAGAGGTGACAGATTTTCCTTCGCCCGGCACTGAAGATGTGACTACCAACACTTTGTGCGGATTGTCGATGCCCGAGAGTATGACGCCGGTACGAATGGTGCGAATGGATTCTGCAAAGGTGCCACGTGGTTCGGTAACCGTTTTCATGGCTATCTCACCGGGCGAATGCGTGCCTTTCAGCGCGGGCAGCAGACCCAGCACTTGTTCCTTGATGATGTCGCGTACATCGTCTGGATCCTTGATGGTGCTGTCCAACATTTCTTTGAGAATAGCTAAAAGCACGCCGACGCCAAAACTGAACATCATAGCAATGGCTAGTAGCGTCAACCGCCGTGGTTTGGATGGCACAGTAGGAACTATGGCCTTATCGATGACGCGGGCATTGGCAGATGACAGACTTTCAGTTTCTGATGTTTCTTTGATGCGGCTAAAAAAAGTATCGTAAAGTTCACGGTTAACTTTTACCGCGCGCTCCAATTCGCTGAGTTTGTATTCTTTGCGGTTGATACCCTGCATTTCGTTTTTCATTTTTTCCAGCGATTGCTCGAGTGATTGCTCGGTTGATTTGGCAATTTCATACTCGCGTCGAACGCCTTCAATCACTTTGCTGATCTGTTGCCCGGAACTGCTGCGTGCAGCTTCCACTTCGCTCTTCGCGGCCAGCGTTTTCGGATGCAGTGGACCATAGCGCTTGGAGATTTCAGACAAACGCTGATCTGCCATGGCTTCCTGTTCTTTCAGGCGCTGTACTAGCGTGTGTTCCAGCACTGCAGGCACTGTAGAGGTATCATGCTTGGCCTGTTCTACGATATTTTCTGCTTCAGTCCGTCTTCTGCGTGCTTCTACCAGTTTGGTGGTAATCTCATTCAATTCTTGTGCCGGTAGCGTTCTGACGCCTTCTACCTCGATGAGATTCTCTTTCTCACGGTAGTCCTGCAATTCCTGTTCTGACTTATCCAGTTGTTCGCGCAAACCGGACATGCGGCTGTTTAGCCATGTGGCGGCACTACGGGTCATCTCAAGCCGCGATTCCAGATCGCTCTCGATGTATGTCTGTGCCAGCGTATTGATAATATCAGCAGCTAAAACAGGGTCGGTAGAGTTAAAGGCAATTTGTACCAATTGTGTATTTCGCAAAGGCCGGACTTCAAGATTTTGCGAAAATTTCCACAGAGTGCTTTGAATAACATCTTGTTCTGTTGGTGGTTTTTTCTCAATGAAACCTGCCAGCAAGGAGCTGTCTTTATTTTCTTTGGGATTGAAAGCTGGATTATTGACCAGATCCAGTTTGGCGATAACTTTTTCTGCCAGGTCACGTGATTTCAGAATTTCAAATTGCGTGTAGAAATATTCTGTTCTGGCTGAACCGACAGCGTAGACTTCTTGAATAGAAACGACTTTGGCATCCTGCGCTTCAATCAAGATCGTTGAAGCGGCTTGATAAACAGAAGGCAAGGAATAGATGGTCAGCGCAGCAATAAGCGAGGCCGCCACTGTAAAGCCGATAATCTGTTTCAGGTGTCGTTTAACTAAAATCCAATATTCCTGAATATCAATTTTGATGCCATTATGATTTTCGTTATTGTCCAGATTTTCGATGTTATGGGAATTCATAATTTGCCTGCTGACGGTATGTCCAGAAAAAACCGTGTCTAGAAAAAACTCTGCCTAGAAGAAACTTTGTTCTATGGTGATGATATCCCCGGCGTGAACGGAATCGTCCATGCCCATGGGCTTGCGTTCCTGCGTTGGGTCATCATCACGAATTACAAAAATTTTCTTCTCTGATGCTCTTTCTGTAAGCCCGCCTGCCAAGCTGATGGCTTTGCGTAAGCTGAGACCCGGTTGGAATGGATACCCCCCGCTTTTCTCCACCTCGCCATGTATAAAAAATTGCCGATACTCCTTGATGGTGACATTGACTTTGGGATCGACAAGATAAGGTCCACGAAGACCGGTAACAATCTTGTTTTCCAGCTCACTAATGGTAAGACCAAGAACACGGATCTCGCCCAGAAATGGATAAGAAATAGTGCCGCCATCGCTCAATGTGTATTCCATACTGAGATCGGGTTCATCAAAAACATAAATTGAAATTTTGTCACCGGCACCCATTTTATATTCCGAGAGCGAATCAGCTATCGAAGTGGATGCAAGAAAAAACATGGCAATTAGCCAGAAATAACGGGCAAATGACTGCATAAAAATTTCCTTTAACACGAAAACACCAGCTCTCGGCTGGTGTTTCGTTACTGCTATATGTGAACCGCCGGCATATTAATTAAAATCTACCTTGGCCCCGATAATGAACAAATTGCGATTGTAATCGAATCTATTTTCATTCGAGTCGCGATCGGTAAAGACGTAATCAGCATATAATTTAGCTCGCTTGTTGAGCTTGTAGTAAGTGCCAGCACCCAGCTTTGTGACTGTATCCTCTCGCTCATTAATGGCGGGTGACTTGTAGTCATCTTGTAGTCGCAGTGCGTACACTTTGCTGCCAATGACGGATGACCATTCATGGTTCCAGGTCAGACTCAGCCGGGTTTCATCTATTACGCTGCCTGTGTTGGCGGAGTCAACGAAGCCGCGAGCCGTAGACAATACAAAATTGGAATAAGTGCGCGGCCTCCAGGTGATATCAGACTCCCAGGATGGGATGCTGTAACTGTCGGGATGGGAAACGACACCGTTGGGTTCAACAAAATCTTTATCGAGGTGCCCTAAACGAATAGCACCGGTTGTCTTGGCAGTAGCTTCCCATTCCGCACCGACATAAACCTTGGTTTCATCACTATCCATGGTAGGACCGGCACCTTGAGCTGTCAGTGCATTATAGCTGTGGTCATAAGTGATATTTTTCTGGCGAGCTTCCAATAACACCGAGGTTTTGGGCATAACTTTCAGGTAAGCGGTTTCACGCACTTCGTTTTCCGCAGTGTCTTGCGGATCAGTTCCGAATGCTACGGGGCGTTCATTATTTGTGTAATTTTGTT
>DAOMGA010000026.1:0-10475 GCA_035430085.1 Pseudomonadales bacterium | reverse complement strand
CCGGAAGACCAAACATAATATTCATAATCTGCACAGCCTGACCTGAAGCGCCTTTTGTTAGGTTATCAATGACCGACATCACTACCACCCGATTTCTGCCTTGGGGCCTAGTTACTGCAATGCGACAGTGGTTAGATCCTTTAACGGAACGCGTTTCAGGATGTGAACCTGAAGGTAAGACATCAACGAAGTATTCCCCTTTGTAGTGATGCTCGTACAGCGCTTGTAGATCAACGGCATCTTGAGCGAGATCAGCGTACAGCGTAGCGTGAATCCCACGCACCATTGGCACCAAATGGGGAATAAACGTCAATTCAGCTGAAAGTTGTCCTACTGCCTGTACAGCCCGGAGACCTTGCTCAATTTCCGGCAAATGCCTGTGCCCTCCGCTAGCGTAGGCCTTGTAGCTGCCGCTCACCTCGGAAAACAGCATATCTATTTTTGCCTGCCGCCCAGCGCCAGATACTCCCGACGCCACATTGGCTATCAAGCTATCCGGCTGTACCAAACCGGCAGCTAACAACGGCCAAAACCCCAACTGGACTGCCGTAGGGTAACAACCGGCACATGCTACTAGTCGAGCATTTTTTATGGCTGTGCGATTCACTTCTGCCAGACCATAAACTGCTTCAGCAACCAATTCAGGGCTGGCATGTTTTTGCCCGTACCACTGCTCCCACAGCGGAACATCACGAATCCGGAAGTCCGCAGACAAATCAATGGCACGGGTGCCTGTTGCTAACAATTCAGCCATCATGGCTTGGGCAACTCCATGTGGCGTAGCAAAAAACACCACATCACAGGCGCCTAACTCTTTGATATCCGGCACAGAAAACACCAGATCAACCCTGCCCCGCAAATTCGGAAACATCTGAGCCACAGGCATACCGGCTTCGCTGCGCGACGTAATAACCCGCACATCCACCTGTGGATGTTGTGCCAACAAACGCAACAATTCCACACCCGTATAACCCGTTCCGCCGACAATTCCGACCTTGATCACAACAACACCCTCAAAAATATCCAAACCTGTATATCTGCTTTATCATCATAACTGTTTTGCCATGCTTTGATGACTTCGGGAAACCTGTTCAACATGCCATTTTTGTATTTGAAAGCGTTCCATCTTATTGCCGTTGTGTGCTGGTTTGCCGCACTGTTTTACCTGCCGCGCCTGTTTGTTTACCACGCCATGAGCGAAGACACACCTAGCCGTGAGCGCTTTAAAATCATGGAGCGCAAGTTGTATCGCGGCATCATGACGCCCTCAGCTATTACAACTGTAGTGCTGGGCTTCTGGATGCTGAGTCTGAACAGGGATTACTACAGCACTGTCTGGTGGATCAAACTGAAACTGGTACTGGTGCTGCTCCTGGTGTGTTACCACGCGGCATGTGGCTATTTTGTGCGCCAGTTTGCGGAAGATAAAAACACCCGCGACCACACATTTTTCAGGATATTCAACGAAGCGCCTGTGGTGCTATTGATCGCCATCGTTTTGCTGGCTGTACTGAGACCTTTCTGACTGCAAAACCCTTCTGATCAACATCTGCTTGTGCGTATAATTGCGCGCTTTTTTCCCTGAGGAACCTTTTGTGCGAATCGATCAAGCCTCCCGCGAGCAACTGACAAACTGGCGCGATACATTGCGGGCACAATACGCCGATTATCAGCAGCGCAAACTGACCCTGGATCTGACGCGCGGCAAGCCCTCGTCTGAACAACTGTCACTGGCTGATGGGCTGGACGGCAACCTGCACGGTAACTATCAGTTGGATAACACCGATCTACGCAATTACGGCGGCCTCGAAGGACTGCCCTCAGCGCGCAAGCTCGGCGCTGAGCTACTGGGTTTGGATGCTAGCGAAGTGATCGCTGGAGGTAATAGCAGCCTCACCATGATGTACCAAGCCGTGCAATACGCTTGGATGCTGGGGCCAGATGGCAAGAGCGCGTGGCGCAACGAGGCTAATATCAAGTTTCTCTGCCCGTCACCGGGCTATGACCGCCACTTCGCCATTTGCGAGCAGTTCGGGATCGAAATGCTCCCCGTACGCATTACCGACACGGGTCCGGATATGGATCAGGTGGAAGCACTGCTCAAAGCTGATGCCTCCATCAAAGGCATGTGGTGTGTGCCAAAGTACGGTAATCCGACAGGCTGCGTGTACAGTGCGGAGACTGTGGATCGCATTGCCGCACTCGGCAAAATTGCCGCTGCCAATTTTCGCGTGTTGTGGGATAACGCCTATGTAATCCATGACCTCAACAGCAACCCGCCAGTATTAGCCAACATCATGGAGCGCTGCCGTGTACACGGTACCGAACACAGCGTGCTGCAATTCACGTCCACTTCGAAAATTACCCATGCTGGTTCTGGAGTTGCGTTCATGGGCGGCTCGAAAGAAAACCTCGCCGTGTTCTGCAAACAGCTCGGCATTTGCACCATCGGGCCGGATAAAGTGAACCAGGCGCGGCATGTAAAAATGCTGCCTGATGTTGCCGCTGTAAAAATCCACATGCAAAAACACGCCGCGATTCTCAAGCCACGTTTTGATTGCGTGCTCAAACATCTGGATGAAGCTTTTGCCAGCAGTGATCTCGGCGAGTGGACAACTCCTGCTGGCGGTTATTTTGTGTCGTTCAATACTCGCGACGGGTTAGCGACTACAGTGGTGAAACTGGCAGCAGAAGCGGGCGTGAAACTCACACCTGCTGGCGCAACATTTCCTTATGGCAAAGACCCACAAAACCGTAATATCCGTCTTGCGCCGAGCTTCCCAAAACTGGAGGAAGTAGATTTGTGTATGGCAATTTTTACCACTTGCGTAAAACTGGCATCCGTTGAGCAAGCACTGGAAAAATAAACTAACAAAACAAGTTGCTATTGAGGCGGCTGTAACATTAACTCAGGTTTTACAGCCGCATCAAATGCTTCTGCGGACATAAAATCCAGTTGCAATACAGCCTGCTTCAGTGAGAGATTTTTCTCTTGCGCCAGTTTCGCACTTTGTGCGGCTTTGTCATAACCAATGACGGGCGATAATGCGGTTACCAGCATCAATGATTGCTCAATATAGTATGCAATTTTTTCTTTGTTAACCCGTATATCTTGTACGCAATGCTCAGTGAAACTATTGATGGCATCTGCCAGCAATGTAATGGATTCGAACACATTGCGAAAAATCAGCGGTTTGTACACATTCAATTCAAACTGCCCCTGACTGTTAGCAAGACTCACCGCTGTATCATTCCCCATCACCTGAATAGCCACCATGGTTAACGCTTCTATCTGGGTAGGATTCACTTTTCCTGGCATGATGGAGCTACCGGGTTCATTTTCAGGTAAATAAATTTCAGCCAATCCACAGCGCGGTCCACTGCCCATCAAACGCAGATCATTGGCTATTTTAAATAGCGCAGTTGCCAGCAAGCGGACGCGGCCGTGCAGATCAGTCAGCGCTTCATGACCAGCCAATGCCATAAACTTATTCTCGGCACTGAAAAAATCGATGCCCGTTAATTGAGAAATATATTTTGTTACCGTTTCCACCCAGCACGTTGGTGTATTCAAGCCCGTACCGATGGCACTACCACCAATAGCTAACGCCAGCACACCCGACAATCCAGCCAGAATCTGTTCACGCGCATAAAGTATTTGATGCTGATAGCCACTAAATTCCTGCCCCAATGTTATGGGCGTGGCATCCATCATGTGAGTACGACCACTCTTGATGCTGTTGGAAAATTCCAGTGTCTTTTGGGTTAATGCACCCAGCAGATAATCAATAGCTGGTAATAATTGTTGCTGCACCGTTTGAACAATCGCAATATGCATCACCGTAGGAAATATATCGTTAGATGACTGCGACATATTGACGTGATCATTGGGATGAACCGGCGATTTTTCACCACGCGACCTACCAGCCAATTCATTGGCTCTATTGGCAATCACTTCATTCAGATTCATATTCGTTTGTGTGCCGCTGCCGGTCTGCCAGATCACCAAAGGGAATTGATCGTTGTGAAGTCCTAGAATAATTTCATCGCATGCCTGCACAATCAATGCACATAAATCATGTGGCAGCTTATTCAATTCCTGATTAGCCAGTGCTGCTGATTTTTTTGTTTGCGCGAAAGCATGGATAAATGCCAGAGGAAAGCGGTGTGTATTTCCCAGTTGCACACCGATGCGGAAATTTTGCAGGGATCGCTGGGTTTGTGCGCCCCACAAAGCATCATCGGGTACTTCGATGCTGCCCATACTGTCTGTCTCTTTGCGTGTTTTCATGGTGACGCTCCCGCACGACGCATCGCTTCAATCCATAGCTGATATCCCTTCGGGGACAAGTGAATCTGATCAGGCAATAACACTCCTTGCGTAGGCTTGCCGTCTGTAGACAGCTCCTCGTAGGTATTAATAAAACGACAACGTTTATCCTCTTCGCAAACCGTTTTTGCAATGGCAACGACATAACGTACATTGATGTCGTCAACTTTTCTGCCATTTAAAACAACATCACCCAGAGGCGGGATACTGCTCATCACCACTGCGACGTTAGCAGGAATTTTTGCAAGAATGGTTTGGTAACGCGATTGAATTCCGGCTTCACTGCCTTCCAGCACGTCATTGGTTCCCACCATGATAAACACCCGACTCGACCGTGCAATAGACTGGTAAATATCCATCGACTTGATGAGCTGATCCGACCGCTGCCAAGAAATGCCGTAATTAACGGAATTAGGCGCGACCGCGGCGGTAGCAAGCGCCATCGTAATACTATCACCCAGGAAAATTGTCGCGCCCGCCGGCACGGATGCATCCATCCATGCGTGTACGCCCCGCATCATTGCAATAAATGGAATGTCTTCTGGCGGCCGTTGAATATCGCGATCAAAGACAATCCAGGCAGTCACTAGTAAAATGTGAACCGCAAGCAAATATACTGCAATAATCAAAGTCTTAATTTTTTTGCCTTTCACACTTCCTCCATTAAGGAAGGAATAACAACACTCGCTGTATTACTATCCATTGTCATCATACTTCCACAAGACTCTGATCGTCTTGTACGAGCATAGCGACAATTTTGAAATATACCTAATTGACCTTGGAAACAATGAAGCAGAATACGTTCAGATCTTTATTCCAGAACGAAAAAAGCGGCTAGCCTGAGGCTAACCGCTTTTTTGTGGGGATGGTGGGCCCTGTTGGACTTGAACCAACGACCAATCGATTATGAGTCGATTGCTCTAACCAACTGAGCTAAGGGCCCGAAGACTATTGACTTGAAATAAAAAATTACTCGTCAAGAAAACCGCGCAAATGATCTGAGCGCGTTGGATGCCGAAGCTTACGCAAAGCTTTTGCTTCGATCTGACGAATACGTTCACGCGTTACATCAAACTGTTTACCTACTTCTTCCAGCGTGTGATCCGTGTTCATATCAATACCGAAACGCATACGCAACACTTTCGCTTCGCGCGCAGTCAAACTAGACAACACATCGCGCGTCGCTTCACGCAAACCCTCACTAGTGGCGGCCTCGATAGGTGACTGTATCGTGTTATCTTCGATGAAGTCACCCAAGTGAGAGTCCTCATCATCACCAACCGGTGTCTCCATGGAGATCGGCTCTTTGGCAATTTTCAATACTTTACGAACTTTGTCTTCCGGCATTTCCATACGCTCGCCGAGCTCTTCAGGCGTTGGCTCACGCCCCATCTCTTGCAGCATTTGTCGTGAAATACGGTTCAGCTTGTTGATGGTTTCGATCATGTGCACAGGAATACGGATGGTGCGCGCCTGATCAGCAATAGAACGCGTAATGGCCTGACGAATCCACCAGGTAGCGTAGGTAGAGAATTTGTAGCCGCGGCGATATTCAAACTTGTCGACCGCTTTCATCAAACCGATGTTTCCTTCCTGAATCAAGTCGAGGAATTGTAGTCCTCGATTAGTGTATTTTTTTGCAATAGAAATAACCAAGCGCAAGTTAGCCTCGACCATTTCTTTTTTAGCGCGCCGCATGCGGGCTTCACCAAGCGACAACCGCCTGTTGATTTCTTTAAGCGCCGATAATGGCATTCCCATCCGGGCTTCAATTTGCAGCAATTTTTTCTGGCTGCGCTGCACATCCGGCTTGATACCTTCCAGCTTCGCAACAATAGACTGATTCTTTTTCAGTCGCTGTTGAGCTGACATCCACTTTTCATTGGTTTCGCTGCCAGGGAAAGCATCAATAAAATGCTTGCGATCCATACCGCCACGACGGATGCACAATGCCATCACAGCGCGTTCTTCTGCCCTTATTTGCACCAGAATATCTCTGGCGCTTTTTAGAATGGGATCGAATTGCTTAGGCGTAAGCTTGAAGAATTTAAATACTTCCGCAAGCTCCTCCATGTCTTTGCCAGCTTGCTTACTATCACGGCCATGCTTGGCTATGTTTTTCTTGGCTTTATCCAATTTCTTTTTTAATTCCGCGAAACGGATCCTTGCTTCTTCCGGATCCGGACCAGTATCAACTTCAGCTTCATCTTCAGTAGCGCCGTCTTCATCTTCGTCATCTTTACCAGCTACTTTTGCCAGCTCAGGCAGCACTTCTTCAACTTCCGGAATCTGGGCAACCGGGAGCGTTTCTACAGGATCAAGATAACCGCTGATAATGTCACTTAGTTTGCGTTCCTCTGTGGCAACGAGACCATACTCAGCCAAAACCGCTTCTACTGCACCCGGCACATAAGAAATCGCCGCCATCATTTCGCGGATGCCTTCTTCGATACGTTTTGCAATTTCGATTTCGCCTTCACGGGTCAGCAACTCTACTGTACCCATTTCACGCATATACATGCGCACAGGATCCGTAGTGCGACCCACTTCATTCTCTACCGCAGCCAGTGCAGCGGCTGCTTCTGCCGCTGCCGCTTCGTCAATCGCCGCTTCGCCATCAGCCATCAACAACGCTTCTGCATCCGGCGCAATTTCAAACACGCGGATACCCATGTCATTGATCATCTGAATGATGTCTTCAACCTGATCCGGATCAGAAATATCTTCCGGCAGATGATCATTAACTTCCGCGTAGGTCAGGAAGCCCTGCTCCTTACCACGGGCAATCAGGTCTTTCAGCCGGGATTGTTGTTTGACGCTTTCAGACATGGGGCTATCCAATCAGGAGATTATGCAGGCGCTAAAGGGCGCGGATTATACCGGATGGTGGGGGTATATCGCCAGATTACAAGCCAGCTTTGCTTAACGAGATGAATGTTTTTCTTTCAGCAGCCGGGTCAACTCGTGTTTTTCCAGCTCGGTCAACGCGCCTTGGCGGGATTTGGCTATCAGGCTTTCCAGAGGGCTCTCCTGTTCAATCAACGCTAACAGCCGGTCAAGAATATCTCGCAGCTGCGGAGCAGCTAACAATTCACTGGCGATGAGGTTTTCCCGATCTGCTAGCTCATACAACCGTGCGCTGCTGCCACCGTCGCCAAAACGCCCGTGCCATAAGCCCAGTATCCTGCTACGACTGGCTTGCGGGTGCTCTTGCAGCAACTCGGCCAACTGCACCAGCCACACCAGTTCATTCGGCTGCTTGCCCTGCCGCAAACGCGGCAATTCGTGCACGACATGTACGTGCAAATGCGGGTAGTGCAGCAACAAGTGCAAGGCGGATTCTGGCAGATTAAGCTCGACGCGTTTTTTTGCCTGTGCCGCTGGTGAATACCTTGCATGCTCACGGCTAGCCGATTCAAGGTTAACAGGCTCATAGCTTTCTGGTTCATGGCCACTCGGTTCATAGTCATCAAGGTCACGCCCGCTGAATTTACGGCTACCCAATTCAAGATCATGCACAGGTGTTTCAGAAACCGAGAAAGGAGTACGAACATCCACACTGCCCGCCATTTGCGTCAACGCCATAGTATCCATTTGCGTGCGCATCGAGAGATCAATAAACATCTGCTGGCGAAACGGACCTTCCGGCAACTTGGCGAGCATGGGTAAACTACGGCTCACCAATCCCGCTCTGCCTTCTGCGGTATCCATTCGCAAACCAAGCCCGGCCTGCTCAAATAAATATTCAGACAGCGGCTGCGCTTTTTCCAGCAACGCGGTGAACGTATCCAATCCGCGCTTACGCACATAACTGTCCGGATCTTCGCCTTCGCTGAGAAACAGGAAGCGCACCTGGCGCTGATCGCGCAATGTGGTCAATGACACTTCCAGGGCCCGCACCGCTGCACGCCGGCCTGCAGCATCACCATCAAAACAGAACACGATTTCATTGCTGTAGCGAAAAGCTTTATCCAGATGAGCGGTTCCAGCTGCTGTTCCCAGCGTTGCTACCGCACCAACCAGACCGAATTGTGCCAGCGCCACCACGTCCATGTAGCCTTCAACAACGACCAAACGTTGCAGCGCGCCTTTGCTGCGGTTGGCTTCATACAAGCCGTACAACTCGCGCCCTTTGGAAAATACCGGCGTTTCCGGCGAGTTCAGATACTTGGGTTTTTCATCGGTTAAAACTCGGCCGCCAAACGCGATAACACGGCCGCGCAAATCGCGGATGGGAAACATCACACGGTCGCGAAAACGGTCGTAACGTTTGCCGGATTCTTCGCGATCCACCAGCATGCCACTGTCCAGCAATTGCGCTTCCTGCCAACCGGCTTTCAGCAAGTGCTGCATGAGATTATCCCAACCTGGCGGCGCATAACCGATGCCGTACTGCTCGATTATCGCTTCAGACAAGCCGCGTTTTTGCAGGTAGTCACGCGCTTTTTTAGCATCCGGATGACGCTGTAATTGCTGACGAAAAAAATGTGCTGCCTGTTCCAGCAGAGCACAAAGATCTTGCTGCACACGCTGGCTTTTCTGTTCGTGTTCCGACAATGCTTCACGCGGCACTTCCACGCCTTGCAACTGCGCCAGTGATTCAACGGCGCGTGGGAAATCCATATTTTCATAAGCCATCAGAAAGCCGATGGCGTTGCCACTCGCACCACAACCAAAGCAGTGATAGAACTGCTTTTCCTGGCTCACGCTGAACGAAGGCGATTTTTCTTCATGGAAAGGACAGCAGGCCATGTAATTGCGGCCGCTTTTTTTCAGGCGCACACGGCGATCTATCACTTCAACGATATCAGTGCGATCCAACAGGTCATCAATGAAAGATTGCGGTATCAAACCGGCCATAGTCGAGGATTCAGACAGAAGCGTTAATGGGCATTGAGTTAGCGCTCCATCATACCGCAAACGCAAAAAACCACGCACGGAAACCATGCGTGGTTTTTATCTGTCGTCATTGGAATGTATCCGACTTAAATGCCGGACACGGAATGATCAATACAGGCGTTGCTGGCGACGGTTTTCGCGCGACAGCTTTTTCAGGTGGCGTTTGACAGCAGCAGCAGCCTTACGTTTGCGGACGGAGGTCGGCTTTTCGTAGAACTCACGGCGACGGACTTCAGCCAATACACCGGCTTTCTCACAAGAGCGCTTGAAGCGGCGCAGGGCGAGGTCAAACGGCTCGTTTTCTTTCAGACGTACTGAGGGCATGTGCTCTTCCAACAGTGGATAACGTTTAATTGTAAGTACCAATCACCTGCCAAATGGCAGGGGCGCAGATTTTAGCCGCTGTCCGTATCCTAATGCAAACGGATTCTGGAGACTGGTCAGATTACTGCCCCATCCTCAACCACGATTTCATAGCTGTGGCTGACCTTTGCGCCTGAACGACCGAACATAATCGAGGCTGAACAGTACTTTTCAGCAGACAGATCCACCGCTCGTTTGACCTGAGCATCCTTCAGATCCTTGCCGCTCACTACAAAATGCAGATGAATGGCTGTGAATACGGCAGGAATCTCGTCTGCCCGCTCAGCCTCCAGTTTCGCCACGCAGCCGGTGACGGTCTGACGGGATTTTTTCAGAATGCTGACCACATCAAACGAGGCACAGCCTCCCATGCCCATCAGCAACATTTCCATCGGGCGCGGCCCGAGGTTACGACCGCCATGATCCGGCGGACCATCCATGACCACGCAATGCCCGCTGGCTGATTCAGCCAGGAACATCGCTTCCCCTACCCATCTGACTTCAGATTTCATATTTCAATTCCTGTACCTGTACATCGTCACTTATAGATTCTGACCGGGGGCTCACATCTAGCTTGAAAAGCACCCAAGGGCTGTTTACAGTCAGACATTATCACAGACCCCCTGTTTTAAATCACGGGACCATAGCTCAAACGTCACAAAAGTATCGCGCAAGGAGATTGGCTTGGTTTCTGTTTCGCTCACCCCACAAGTTCATGATGTCGATGAGTTTCTTGCTCACTGCCATCGAAGACGCTATCCCGCCAAAAGCACCATTATCTATGCTGGTGATACCAGCGACGCGCTCTATTACATTATCAGCGGCTCGGTAACCGTGTTGATAGAGGATTCTGATGGCCGCGAAATGATCGTCGCCTATCTGA
>DAOMGA010000025.1:0-10649 GCA_035430085.1 Pseudomonadales bacterium | reverse complement strand
CGCACCTGAAATAAGAAAATCTCCGCGCACCCACTGAACAATACTTTCACCTACTACGGGAATAGCACCAAACAGCGAAACAATAACCTGCGCACCCCAATAAGACATTTGACCCCATGGCAATACATAACCCATGAAACCTTCAGCCATCAGACACAGATAAATCAGCATGCCAAATAACCACACTAACTCACGCGGCTTCTTGTAAGAACCGTATAACAAGCCACGAAACATATGCAGGTACACGACTGCAAAAAATGCGGACGCGCCAGTGGAGTGCATGTAACGTATTACCCAACCATAATCAACATCGCGCATGATGTATTCGACAGAAGCAAAAGCACCCTCTGCTGTAGGCGTATAGAACATGGTCAGCCAGATACCAGTCAGCAGTTGATTAACCAAAACCAACAGCGACAATACGCCGAAGAAATACCAGAAGTTAAAGTTCTTGGGGGCGTAATACTGTGCCATGTGCGTATTCCACGCACGCATGATAGGCAGACGGTCATCCACCCAGTCGCGTAAACCTATTAGCCAGGATGTCATGCTGCCCCCTTCGGATCTTCGCCGATCACAATGATCGTATCGCCATCAAAACGATAGGCGGGAACTGTCAAATTAGTTGGTGCGGGCACATTCTTTAGCACGCGACCCGCAAGATCAAATTTGGACCCGTGGCACGGGCAAAAAAAGCCGCCCAGCCAGTCTTTACCAAGATCCTCCGGCGCTACATCTGGACGATATTTTGGTGCGCACCCTAAATGTGTACAAATACCTACCACCACAAAAACAGCATCATTTATTGAGCGATGATTGTTTTTGCAATAACTGGGCTGTATAGATTTCAATGATTCAGGATCCTGAAGCATGGTATCCATTTTGACCAAGCCACTCACCATATCTGGCGTGCGACGCACCACATAAACTGGCTTACCTTGCCATTCGAACGTGGCCATCTGACCCGCGTCAATTTTACTGATATTAGCCTTGACCGGCGCGCCAGCCGACTTGGCTTTAGCACTAGGGTTCCAGGAACCTACAAAAGGTGTCACGACAAATCCTGCTCCTGCAACGCCGACACCTGTGGTGGCAACGGTCAGGAATCGACGCCGCGCGTGGTTTACACCGTCATTACTCATGACGCTTTTCTCCCATCACTGCTTGGCGCATCTTAATAAGATGCGGGTTCTTTAGATAAAAACGGCCTGAAAAAGCTCGCGAATGTTATTCAAATTGGGCGTTTAAGGCAAGAAAACCTTGCTGAACGTAAGACAAATAAAACCAATCGCCCTAACACAAAAACGCCCAGATTCTTGAATCCGGGCGCTGAGAAGCACAACCAGCAATAAATTATCGCTTGGAGTACTGAGGCCGCTTCCGAGCTTTGCGCAATCCGACTTTCTTACGCTCAACTTCGCGCGAATCACGCGTGACATATCCGGCTGTACGCAATACACCGCGCAAGCTTTCATCATACTCCATCAGGGCGCGAGTAATGCCATGACGAATGGCACCAGCTTGACCAAAACTACCGCCGCCAGCCACTGTGATCTTCAAATCCAGTTTTTGATCCAAACCGGTTAAAACCAGCGGTTGACGTACAATCATGCGAGCCACTTCACGCCCGAAGTAGTTATCAAGCGAACGGTCATTAATACTGATTGCACCAGTGCCCGCTTTGATAAAAACGCGCGCGGTCGCTGTTTTACGACGACCAGTACCATAATGCTGTTGAATTTTTTGCTGTACAGCCATATCCGCCTCTTACAATGACAGTGCTTTTGGCTGCTGAGCGCTATGCGGGTGCTCATTGCCTGCGTAAACTTTCAATTTTTTAAACATTGCGCGCCCTAGAGGACCTCGCGGAAGCATACCTTTCACAGCTAATTCGATAGCACGCTCAGGCGCACGATCAATCAATTTCTCAAATGTGATTTCCTTCAAACCACCAGGAAAATTGCTATGGCTGTAGTAAATCTTATTCTTGTCTTTAGTGCCTGTAACACGCACTTTCTCGGCGTTCACCACGACTATGTAATCGCCAGTGTCGCAATGCGGTGTAAATTCAGGCTTGTGCTTGCCGCGAAGACGAATAGCAAGCTCAGCTGCCATACGTCCCAGGACCAAGTTTTCTGCGTCTACGACATACCAGTCGTGATGTGCTGTCTGCGCATTGGCGCTGATCGTTCTCATTTCTTTGCCGCTCTCGATCAATAGCTGGATTCGGGGAGGGCGAATTGTAAAGACCGCCCCCTCTATTTTCAAGCACTAAATTTAATCATTCCACCTCGGAAGGGACATATCGCCAAAGCTGTTGACCAAATAGCCAATGCTGCTCAATGGTCTTGATAGCACGCCCTTCTTTTTCCAATTTCAACAGATGAGCCCAAAGGGAAACTTGCGCCACCAGATGCAGCCCTGCATCAACATCGTCATAGACCAAGGGGGTCAGATCCACCAGTGAAATCTCGCTCCGAGATCGTAACACTCTTATAACCTTGTTTTCCCTGCGTAATCGATGGGCTATCAGGCCATCGATTACGCCCAAGGGATCCTCGATTACATTGCCATGCCCAGGTAGCAGCTGCTTGATGGGATACTGCTTAAGCTGCTCCAGTGACACAAGATATTCAGCCATATCGCCGCTGGGCGGAATAATGACCACCGTGGAACCACCCATAATGTGATCCCCGGTAAATACTTGCCCCTCTTCCCTAAGAAAAAAACAAAAATGGTTGGCTACATGACCAGGAGTAGCGATCGCTTCCAGTGTAAATTCCCTGGAAACAATGAGATCGCCATGCCTCACGTTACTATCGACAATGAAGCTCCTGTCCTGGTGACCATCATCTACTAGCACACATCCAACCAACTCCGCACCCGTCCGCGCTACTAGTAGTGCAGCCGAAGGTGAGTGATCCGGGTGGGTATGTGTTACTACAATCCATCGAACATGAGCAGTGCCCACGGCATCCAGTATCACGTCTACGTGGGCAGGATCAGCCGGCCCAGGGTCAAGAATGGCGACTTCATCTCTACCGATAATGTAAGTATTGGTGCCTGCACCCGTCATCGCTCCGGGGTTATTAGCCACCACTCGCCGAACTAATGGCGACAATTGCACCACTTCACCCGACTTTATCTCATGCATCAAAACGTACTCAGACCAGTGGCAGATCGACGACAGGGCTCAAATCCTCGTCATAATTCACACCGCCAATGCCAAAACCGAATAGCTTGAGAAATTCATCTTTGTAACCCTGAAAATCTGTCAACTGGTAGAGATTGTCGGTATTGACGATGGACCACAGCTCCGCCACCGCCTCTTGTACTTCAGGGCGCAATTCCTTGTCATCCACCCGCAAGCGACCTTCAGCATCAAGCTGACGCGAGGAGCTGTACAACGCATCACGAAACAAGCGATCGATCTGCTCGATACAACCTTCGTGACCGCCTTTTTCTTTCATGATCTTGTACAGCAAAGACAAGTAGAGGGGCATGATCGGGATAGCTGCGCTAGCCTGCGTCACCAACGCTTTTAACACCGAAACATACGATTTGCCGTGTACCGCCGCCAAACGCTCGTCAATCGCCACACGACTACGATCGAGATCTTTTTTCGCCGCACCGATCGTGCCATTCCAGTAAATATCCCAAGTCAGTTTCTCACCCAGATAGGTGTAAGCAGTAGTTTGCACGCCATCCGCCAACACGCCGGCAGCCAACAATGCATCAATCCACATCTGCCAGTCTTCACCTCCCATGACCGCCACGGTATTGGTGATTTCCTCTTCTGTGGCTTGCTGCAGCGTTACTTCTTCTACAATTTGCTTGTCCGTGTTTACACCGCGTTGTGTTACCGCTTGACCGATCGGCTTCAACACCGAGTTGTAAACCACACCGGTTTTGGGGTGCTGGCGACGCGGAGATGCCAGACTGTAGATCACCAGATCAACCTGCCCCAGATCGGCTTTAATTGTGTCGATAGTTTTCTGCTTGATCTCATCAGAAAACGCATCGCCGTTGATCTGTTTTGCGTACAAACCTTCGGCCGTCGCATACTGATAAAATGCCGCCGAGTTGTACCAACCAGCAGTGCCAGTGCGCTTTTCGTCAGGTTCTTTCTCGAAGAAAACACCCAGCGTTTTCGCTCCACAACCAAAAGCTGCTGTGATACGTGAAGCCAACCCGTATCCAGTTGAAGCCCCTATGACCAACACGCGCTTCGGACCATTCGTGATGGCACCTTGTTGCTTGACGTAATCAATCTGCTGCTTGACGTTAGCAGCACAACCTTTTGGGTGAGCATTGGTGCAGATAAAGCCACGAACTTTGGGTTGGATAATCATGCAGGCTTCCAGTCATCAGTGTACGAAAGCCCGGCATTATAGCGGCAAATCCTACAGCCTAGCTGCTAGAATACCCCTCGTTGTTTTGACTCCAAGAGACCCCAGCTATGACCGTTATTCGCCAGGAAGACCTGATCGTCAGTGTCGCCGACGCCCTGCAATACATTTCCTATTTTCATCCGGTTGATTTCATCCAGGCCATGCACAAGGCCTATGAGCGCGAACAGAGCCAGGCGGCAAAAGACGCCATTGCCCAGATTCTCATCAATTCCCGCATGTGCGCTATGGGACACCGCCCTATTTGTCAGGACACCGGCATCGTTACCGTATTCGTCAAAGTAGGTATGGATGTGCGCTGGGACGCCAAAATGAGCGTGGATGACATGATCAATGAAGGTGTGCGCCGCGCTTATCTGAACCCAGACAATGTACTGCGTGCTTCCATCCTGAACGACCCAGCAGGCAAACGCACCAATACCAAAGACAACACGCCGGCCGTGATTCACTACCAGATCGTGCCTGGCAATACCGTAGAAATTGATGTCGCAGCTAAAGGCGGCGGCTCGGAAAACAAATCCAAGATGGCGATGCTGAATCCTTCAGACTCCATCGTCGACTGGGTCTTGAAAACCGTACCGACGATGGGCGCTGGCTGGTGTCCGCCGGGTATGCTAGGCATCGGCATCGGCGGCACAGCAGAAAAAGCTGCACTACTCGCAAAAGAAGTGTTGATGGACGAAATCGACATCTACGACCTGATGGCACGCGGCCCATCAAACCGTATTGAAGAACTGCGACTGGAGCTATTCGAGAAAGTGAACCAGCTGGGAATCGGCGCACAAGGCTTGGGTGGCATGACAACTGTGCTGGATGTGAAGATCAAGGATTACCCGACACACGCAGCCAGCTTACCCGTGGCGATGATCCCCAACTGCGCAGCCACGCGCCACGCCCATTTTGTGCTGGATGGCTCAGGTCCTTCACTGCAAACGCCACCATCGATTGACCAGTGGCCCGATATCACTTGGGAGGCGGGCAATGCACGCCGCGTGAATCTCGACGGCATCACCAAAGCCGACATCGCACAATGGCATACTGGAGAAACCTTATTACTCTCTGGCAAGATGCTGACAGGGCGCGATGCTGCCCATAAGAAAATGACCGAGATGTTGGCCGCAGGCGAAAAACTGCCGGTCGATCTCACCAACCGTTTCATCTATTACGTTGGCCCGGTTGACCCCGTGCGAGACGAAGTGGTCGGACCAGCCGGTCCCACTACAGCAACACGCATGGATAAATTTACACGCACCATGCTGGAACAAACCGGCTTGATCGGCATGATCGGCAAATCCGAACGCGGCGCGACCGCAATTGAAGCCATCAAAGACAATAAAGCCGTGTATCTGATGGCCGTTGGCGGTGCAGCATATCTCGTATCCAAAGCGATAATTGGCGCCAAAGTGCTGGCATTCCCGGAAATGGGCATGGAAGCTATTTACGAATTCGACGTCAAGGATATGCCGGTAACAGTAGCCGTCGACATCAACGGCGAGTCAGTACACAACACCGGGCCGAAAATCTGGGAACAGGAAATCCGCACTAAACACTTAAAAGTCACCTGATAAAAATCAGACGATACCGATGAGCACGCCATACGATGTTATTTAACTCCTACACCTTTATCTGGCTTTTTCTGCCCATCGTATGGGGAGGTTTTTTTCTTGCGGCGCGCTTCAGACATGAAGCAGCCGCAGTATGGCTGGCTTTGTGTTCACTGTTTTTTTATGGCTATTGGGATATCCATTATGTGCCATTGCTGCTTTTGTCTATAGCAGTCAACTATCAGATAAGCAAACAAATCACTAGCAGGATCGAAAATCACCAACAGCAACATGCAAAAATCTGGTTAATTACCGGCCTGATATTTGATCTCGGCTTATTGGCGCACTACAAATACACAGGGTTTTTTCTTGAAAACTGGGTCAACCTGACCAGCTCCACTATAAGTATTCCAAATATTATTTTGCCGCTGGGTATTTCATTTTTTACTTTTACACAAATCGCTTATCTGGTGGATTGTTACAAAGGCATCGTCAAAGAACGCAATCCAGTCCACTACTTATTATTTATTACCTACTTTCCACATCTGATTGCCGGTCCGATATTGCATCACAAACAGATGATGCCGCAGTTCGCACAAACCAATACCTATCGTATCAGTCAGGAAAACATTGCTGTAGGTCTGACTATTTTTGCCATCGGCATGTTCAAGAAGGTCATCATTGCCGATTCATTTCCCGAATACGCTAATCCAGTATTTGCTGTGAGCAAACACACAGGTGCGCTGTCGTGGCAGGATGCGTGGTTAGGCGTGCTGTCCTACACGCTGCAACTGTATTTTGATTTCTCGGGCTACTCCGATATGGCGATTGGTTTGTCGCGTTTGTTCGGAATCAAACTCCCGCTCAATTTCAATTCGCCCTACAAATCCACCAGCATGATTGATTTCTGGAATCGCTGGCACATGACACTGTCACAATTTCTGCGCGAATATCTTTACTTTACTTTAGGCGGCAACAAACTCGGAAAAGCCAGACGCTTGATCAACATGATGATCACCATGCTGCTAGGCGGACTATGGCACGGCGCAGGGTGGACCTTTATTGTATGGGGCGGACTACACGGCCTGTTTCTTGTGTCCAACCACCTATTTCGCGAAATATTTCCTATTCCAAAACAACCTGCAAAATCCTGGCATGCCCCAGCACGATCCATTGCCGGCTGGTGCATCACCTCACTGGCAATTGTCAGCTCTATGACGGTGTTTCGCGCCACTTCACTGGCTGACGCTGTCACCATTCTTCAGGCAATGGTTGGCATATCGGCAGACAGCACCGCGCCTATCGCCAACATTGTGGATCATGCCGATGACGGCTGGAACATGGTGTTCTGGGTGTCATTGATTGCAGTGTTCGCTCCTAACACACAGGAAATCATGAGTAAATTTCAACCCGCATGGGATGCCGTCACTAGCAACACGCGCTGGCAATGGCGCCCTCATCCCGCCTTGGCTATTTTGACCGGGCTAGCTCTCGGCTTGAGCATAGTCAATATCGGACAAGTCAGCGAATTTCTTTACTTTCAGTTTTAATGATGAAAATTTATAACGCCATTTTTCTATTTTGTGTATTTCTTGTCACTCTATTGAGCGCATCTATCATGCTGTGGTCACAACCCATCACGGGCGATCTCACACGCATTAGCGCATATCCAGAGCGCTGGTTTGGCTGGAATGATGCGCAACAAAACATTCCCATCATAACCAATAGCGCCAGAACAGATAAAAAACGCCACCTTCTGGTTGTTGGCGATTCGTTTTCAGAAGCAGGACACTGGCAAGCATATCTCGGTGAGAAATACAGCTTCTCGTTTATACACAATGGAAAAACCACGCTGTCAAAAATCATCAGCACGATTGATCGGGAAAAACCTGATGCCGTCATTATAGAAGCAGCAGAAAGAGCCTTCCCGGATATGTACGGCACAGGCAGTACTTTTATGAATTCTGACGGCCATTGTGACTCATTTGCACTGAATTCAGAAAATGAAACAGCAACCACATCATTCAAAGCCATTGATAACATCACAACACTGCATCAATTTCCGCCAATGGAAAGAAAAACTTTCCCAACTGAAGGAAAAAGTATTTCAGAGGGATTCCATGCCATGAAAATATGGGCAAAATCCATTACGAGCCCCCGGAAAAGGAAAGCAAAAACATTAGCAATAACCCGAAATGACCTATTTAGCAATCAGCGAAATAATCAAATTCTCTTGCTATCCAGAGATTTTCTGCTCTATGACAGCGCCGACGAAAAGAGTGTTACCACCATCCGTTGCTCCATGCAAAAAACAGCAGACGTCCTATCGCAAAAAAATATTCCTTATGTGCTACTTGCTATTCCAGACAAAACAACCGCTTATCAGCCATATCTAGCAGATGAAGCCATTCGCAAACGTCCCGCCTTGATCAACAGACTGCATGTCAATCAGATCCCGCACGGCATCGATATGCTTCCCCCGATACAAGCAATGGCAGCCGCTGGTCATAAAGACATTTATCTACCCGATGACACCCACTGGGGTTACAAAGGATTCCAGTTAGCTGCAGCCTTGATAGCCATGGAACTGGATACACAGTGGCTTACCGCTCATGATTAAGCCTGGTGTTTATCGGCACTACAAAGGCAAAGATTATCTGGTGATGGGTGTTGCGCACCATTCAGAAACACGCGAACCATTGGTCGTCTATCGGTGTCTTTACGACGACTACAGCTTGTGGGTACGGCCGGAAGCCATGTTTATCGAAACCGTACTCGTAAATGGCAAAGAACTACCTCGTTTTGCTTTTATGCATGAGGCTTGACCATGACAGAAAAATTACAAAAAACAGAAGCGCCAGCCCCTATTGCCTACAGGCCTGATATTGACGGATTACGTGCATTAGCGGTTATAGCAGTAATTGCATTCCATGCGTTTCCATCAGTTGTTCAGGGTGGCTACGTAGGCGTCGATGTTTTCTTTGTTATCTCCGGATTTCTAATCTCATCCATTTTAATCAAGAATATTGACAGACATAAATTTAGCATTATCGACTTCTACTTTCGCCGGATTAAAAGAATTTTTCCAGCTCTCATGCTGGTGCTAGCCATAACATTGTGCATGGGCTGGACCATCATGTTGTCTGATGAATTCAAAAGACTGGGGCAACACACAGCTGCTGCTACACTTTTCGGTTCCAACTTCTGGCTTTGGCACGAAGCCGGTTATTTTGATCCCTCATCTGATCTGAAACCACTTTTGCACCTATGGTCGTTGGCTATTGAAGAACAATTTTACATTGTCTGGCCTTTGCTATTATTTTTGCTTTATAAGATGACACGGCATATCTCTTTCTTCATCTTTCTTATAGCCATAGCATCACTGATATCGTGTATTTCTCATATCGAAAACCATGTATCCATGTTTTATTTTCCACAAAACAGAGCCTGGGAATTATTAATAGGTGCATTCCTTGCGTCATTACAATCCAACTCTCTGCAAGAAAGCCGTCATGAAAAATTATTAAACTCTATTTTTACAGGCCATGTTTTTTCTTGTCTCGGCACGTTACTGGTATTACTGGCAATTTTCACCCTTGATAAAACGAGTGTTTTTCCTGGATGGTGGGCGCTACTTCCGACATTGGGTGCCGCCATGATTATTGCTGCCGGAGAACGCTCATGGATTAACCGGCACTGCCTATCCAACCGCGTGATGGTATTTATTGGCTTGATCAGCTATCCACTCTATTTATGGCACTGGCCTCTGCTAGCATTTGCCCGAATTATGGAAAATGGCGAACCATCCGCTTTTATTCGCAGCACAAGCGTTGTCGTCAGCGCCTTATTATCATGGCTAACTTACCGTTTTCTTGAACTGCCACTGCGCCACGGTGGCAAGCGCGTTATTGCCAGCCTGATAACTGCCGCCATAGCTATTGGAACAATCGGTTATCTGTGTGGAAATGCCACCATCAAATCACGTGCAACTTTTTACAACCTCGAAACTATTATGAATGCATGTGAAGACTGGGGCTATGCAAAAGATGCCATTATTCCTCTTCAATACAATGACTTGATACTGGAATCTCAAGGGACAGCACAAGAAACTACAATATTTATCGGCGATAGCAACATGCAACAATATCTGCCGCGTATTAACCAGACATTAATCAATAATCCCCAGACATCGAACCGCGCAATCTTTGCTGTGAAAGGAGCTTGTACACCGATTCCTAACATTGAATACAGTATCGAATCCATGAAAGACTGCACTCAACTCATTAATTCAGCCTATGCGATTGCATTAAATGATCCGCGTATTGATACTGTAGTTATTGCCGCAGCGTGGGATTCTTATTTAGGTAATGCTCAATCAACGGCGCGCATCTATAACAAGTATGGCTCACTATATCCGTTGAGTGGTAAAAACTCGGATGGAGAGGCCATGGCGCTTGAAGAGCTGGAGCGAACTATCTATGAATTGCAGAAAGCCAACAAACGTGTGTTTTTGATCCTAAATATTCCTCGAGGGAACGAATTTGATCCCCGTGGACTAATTACACGGTCATGGAAAAATTTGGGATTTGGGGTTTCCCGCAACTATACAGGCGTACCTACTAAAAAAATTATCACAGAACTTGAGCCGGCAGTATCAAAACTGAAAGACATTGCCCAGAGAACAGGTATTACGGTT
>DAOMGA010000024.1:0-10707 GCA_035430085.1 Pseudomonadales bacterium | reverse complement strand
CTTGTCCGCGCGTCATCCAACCGAGTGAATCAAAACCTAAATGCGCATCAGGTTCGCGGAAAAATTCCACAGAAAAACGGAATAGTGCATACAGCACCAGAAACATGCCGGAAATTAATCCTTGTGGTCGCGGTTTGCGGGAAAAAATATATAGAACGATAAATAGCGCTACGCCTTCCAGTCCAAACTGGTACAACTGTGAAGGATGACGCGTTAGTTGCAGGGAATCAGCAGGAAACACCATTGCCCATGGCACATCGGTTGCGCGACCCCACAATTCCTGATTGATAAAATTGCCGAGCCGACCCAGTCCCAAACCAATCGGTGTCAGTGGTGCCACCAGATCCATTACGGCAAAAAAAGGTTGGTGAATTTTTCTGGCAAATAACGCCAACGCAATCAGCACGCCAATTAAACCGCCGTGGAATGACATGCCGCCCTGGGTGATTTTGAACAGTATCAGGGGGTTGTGTAAAAAGGCACCAAATTGGTAAAACAGGATATAACCGATGCGGCCGCCCAGAATAACGCCAAGGGCACCATAGAAAATCATATCTTCTACTTCTTGCCGATTCCGGGTCGCCGCCAGACCGGCTTCTGTGCGTCTTACCGCGCACCACCATATCAGGGCGAAACTCAGCAGGTACATCAGACCGTACCAGCGAATAGCCAGGGGTCCTATACCTAAAAATGGACCAACACTGAAAATGACGGGATCTATTTGCGGATAAGTGAGCATGGAGCCTTCTGTTGTCGAGTAAAGCGTGTTGGCTATGTTATTCCGTCGGCGGAGTCGAGCCATCAGGCCATGTGATAGTGGCGACAGCGCGCTCCACTTTGGCTTGTGGCCATTCTTTCACTGCCAGAGCCGACTGGTCAGATTTCAACGTCGTGCCCTGCCCAGCATTTTCCAACAATACTTTGCCGCTGGCGTTGCTGACTTCTACCGCATGCTCGCCGCTGATCAGCAGCACATCCACGGCATTGGGATCCAGATAACCGCCCCAGAAATCGGTACCCCGGATACCGATCACACCGGTTGGGGTCTTCACGCCAAATTCGGAACCGGCAACATCCAGGGCTTTCCCGGTGACGGAGCGAAATGCGCCGGATAACAGTTCCAGTTGCACATCGGCTTCGGTCGATTGTTTTTCTGTCCAGCTAAATTGTTTGATGACAAAGCCGGTATTGGCACCGAGTGTGGTGATGGTGCCATCAGCAAAACGCAATTGCGCGCGGGAATTATCGCCAGTGCGGATTTCGTCGTTAATATGTAGTTCTGTTTTGCGTGCAGCGGTGATTTTCTGCTGATCACGCTGGATGTCTACACTGCCGGCTATTGCCAGAACCACGCCGACTGGCGTTGGTGCCGCTGCCAGTGCGCAGTGCGTTGCGGTAACAAAAATTAACCCTAGAACTATTCTGGATATTTTGTTCATCATCATGCTCTCCGGCGTGTGTGCCGGGCAAACCGGCTGGGACTGAGCATAACTGATCGCGCAGATCAGGCAAATGCATGCCTGAGTACAATCGTTTCCACACGATCCGGACCGGTAGAAATAATATCAATTGGCGCGCCGGTCAATTCTTCCAAGCGTTTGATGTAGTTGCGTGCGGCTTGTGGCAATTCATCCAGTGTTTTTGCACCGATAGTGGATTCACTCCAGCCTGGCATTTCTTCGTATACCGGCACGATGCCGGCGTAATCATCGCTGTGTTGCGGTGAAACGGTGTTGCCGGCGGCATCGTGATATGCCGTACAAATTTTTACGTTCTGCAAACCGTCGAGTACATCCAGCTTGGTGAGACACAAACCGGACACGCTATTGATCTGGATGGCTTTGCGCACGGCAACGGCATCAAACCAGCCGCAACGGCGCTGGCGACCGGTAGTCGCGCCAAACTCATGGCCGACTGTGCCGAGATGTTTGCCAATGGCATCGCCTTTATCCGCGGCTGCATCGTAAGGCAGCTCAGTAGGGAAAGGACCAGAGCCTACACGCGTGGTGTAGGCTTTGGTAATGCCGAGTACATAATCCAGATACAACGGGCCAAAGCCTGAACCGGTAGCGGTGCCACCAGCAGTCGTGTTTGATGAAGTGACAAACGGATACGTGCCGTGATCGATATCCAGCAATGAACCCTGCGCGCCCTCAAATAGAATGTTTGCCCCACGTGCGCGTGCGTCATGCAAAATTGCAGTCACATCAGCCATCATCGGCAAAATTTCTTTGGCTTGTGCCAACACTTCATCCAGTGTTTTCTGGAAATCCACCGCTGGTACTTTGTAATATTCGGTCAGCATGAAATTGTGGTATTCCATCACATCGCGCAATTTTTCGGCGAACAGTTTTTCATTGCGCAGATCGCTTAAACGTAAACCGCGGCGAGCGACTTTATCTTCGTATGCCGGGCCGATACCGCGGCCAGTGGTACCGATTTTCGCGCTGCCCTTGGCCGTTTCGCGTGCCTGGTCGAGTGCAACATGGTGCGGGAGAATCAACGGGCAGGCGGGTGATAAACGCAGCCGTTCGCGCACAGGAATGCCGCTGGCTTCAAGCCCTTTGATTTCTTTTAATAAAGCATCAGGTGCGAGCACTACGCCATTGCCGATAAGACACATCACACCGTCACGCAGCACGCCAGATGGAATCAGATGCAATACAGTTTTCTTGCCGTCAATCACCAATGTGTGACCGGCGTTGTGGCCGCCTTGAAAACGCGCCACCAGTTTGGCCTGGTCCGTCAGCAAATCGACAATCTTGCCTTTGCCTTCGTCGCCCCATTGCGTGCCTAATACGACAATATTTTTACCAACAACATTTTTACCGGCTTGAATTTTGCCCACAGTGGTACTCCGCTTGCATTTGATGCAGAAATTATCAGGAAAGAGGTTTGATCTGGTATTGCGAATTGACGAGCGTCAGTTCGCGATCACATGACGCGTCGCGTATTTCGCCACTGCCGCTGGCAATCACTCGTTCGCCCTTGGCGCGCAATGCAGCAATAGCTTGCCATTGTGCAGACGAGCCGTCTAATACTGCCCAGATAGCATTGGGGTGTTGCTCGCTGGTACTGCCAAGATCCATCAGGTGTTTCAGATCAGCACTGAAACCGCTGGCGGGGCGCGCCCGACCAAAGGCAGCGCCGAAATTGTCATAGCGCCCGCCGTTGGCAATGGCTTCACCCACTCCGGCAACATACAGTGCGAACACCACACCGGTGTGATAGTGATAACCGCGCAATTCAGATAAATCAAAATACAGTTTTACATCCGGTGCGCGTTGTTCAACGCACACGGCGATTTGTTCCAGTTGTGTGATGGCTTCACGCACTGCTACAGGTGCTTTGGCGAGTGCTGTATTGGCGAGTGCAAGAATATTGCGATCACCTTTCCAGTTCGGCATGGCCAATAACAATTCAGCTGCAACGGTATCGGTCACGCTGGCAGTGACAAACGCTTTCAATTCGGTGGTGGCTTTGCGCTGCAAAATATCGAACAACACTTGTTCCTGTTCAGCATCCAGTTTCGCCAGCTCTGCCAAGCTGCGAAAAATAGCGACGTGACCGAGATCCAGCGTCACGCTTTGAATGCCAGCCACGCGTGCGGTTTCCAGCATCAGCGAAATCACTTCGCAATCCGCTTCCACACCAGCTACACCGTAAAACTCGCAACCGATCTGGATGGGTGAGCGTGATGCTAGCGCGGTTTTCGGACGGGCGTGTAAGGTACTGCCGGCGTAACACAGGCGGGTGGCACCTTGACGGATCAGGCCGTGGGCATCAATGCGGGCAGTTTGTGGTGTGATGTCGGCACGCACGCCCATCAGTCGACCGGACAGTTGATCAGTTAATTTGCAGGTCTGGAGATCCAGATCGTTGTTCCCGCTCACGAGCAGGGATTCGGTGAATTCCACCAGCGGTGGCATAACCAGCTCGTAGCCCCAACTGCTGTAGAGATCCAGTAGCTGGCGGCGCAAATATTCTGCGCGCGCCGCCTGTGCAGGTAATAGCTCTTCGATGCCATCCGGCAATAACCAGCGATCAGCGATGCTCATATCAAACCTGTTCAGCCATTCAAATATAGGGGAAAAATAGTGCCCGGTAATATATAAAATCAGGGTTCGGGACACAAAAAAACCGGGCTGCCCCGGTTGGCGGCTAATAATACACCAAGACGGCGATACACCAAGATTTCTGGCGGCTTTATTCGGTATCCCGACTGCTGGCAGGTCGGTGGTGTCTGAAGTTTGTCATGGGTTTCCTGCTATCCTTCACGTTTTAAGTCACTGAATTGAGAGTGGTTACTATGGTTATTCCAGAATTGGATACGCGTTTTGCCAGTTTGTTGCAGCAGGTGCGCAGCCAGCCCAGGCAAAAGATGGCGGTGGTTCACCCTGTTGATGAACTGTCGCTAGAAGGGGCTCTGGCAGCCGCTGAAGCGGGTGTCGTGGATCTGGTGTTGATTGGTCCTCGCGCCCGTATTCAGACTGCCGCCGACAAGCTGGGTGCGGACATCAGTGGTTTTGAATTGATCGACACTGAACACAGTCATGCCTCTGCTGCTATGGCAGTGGCACTGGCGAGGGAAGGGAAGGTTAGTGCGCTGATGAAAGGTGCTATCTCGAGTGATGAATTGTTGACCACGGTGATTGATCCTGTGGTGGGGTTGCGCACGGCACGGCGCGCCAGTCATGTCTACGTGTTGTCGGTGCCGGATTATCCCAAACTGCTGCTAGTCACTGATGCAGCGATCAATATTGAGCCAGATCTCTCGACCAAGCGTGACATTGTGCAAAATGCCGTAGATCTCGCCCATGCACTGGGCAATCCATTGCCGAAAGTTGCCATTTTGTCGGCAGTGGAAAAAGTGAAGCCGCAAATTCAATCGACGATTGATGCCGCAGCGCTGTGCAAAATGGCAGATCGTAAACAGATTACTGGCGCGATCCTAGACGGACCACTCGCATTTGATAATGCGATCTCACTGGAAGCGGCAGAGCAAAAAGGCATTGATTCACCGGTGGCGGGTGATCCGGATATTCTGGTGGTGCCGGATCTGGTGTCTGGCAATATTCTTGCAAAACAACTCACGTTTCTCGGCCATGCTTCATCCGCAGGTCTGGTGATGGGTGCGAAAGTGCCAGTAGCATTAACCAGCCGTGCTGAAAATGTTGCCTCCCGCGTGGTATCGGCGGCATTGGCTGCATTGGTAGCTGTGCAGCAGCAAAAGACTCCAATTCGCAAATAACACTCCCGACGCTCATCCACACAACAGTTATCAACATCGTTTCAAGTGAAAATTTATCAATGAATATTCTCGCTCTCAACGGTGGTTCATCCACCATCAAAGCCGCATTATTTGCTAAAGCGCCTGATGGTTCGCTACAACGCATCGAGAGCTGGAATGTCGCACGTGCCGTAGGTATTGAGCATGTGTCTCATGCCATCGAGGAAGCGCCACAGTTGATTGCGCATCGTATTGTGCATGGTGCTGATCATTTTGCAGTAGCAACAGAACTGACGGATGAGGTGATGGTGTCATTGCGAAAACTGGAACCGCTGGCGCCGTTGCATCAGCCGTTCAATCTGGAATTGGTGGAAGAAGCGCGGCGTCAGTGGCCGGAGGCACGACAGATCGGTTGTTTTGATACCGCTTTCCATCAGACACAAAGTGATCTGCAGCGCCGTTATGCATTGCCGCGCGAATTGCACGATCGTGGTATCAAACACTACGGTTTTCACGGGCTATCCTACGCTTACGTCAGCAATGCATTATTTGCGCGTGAGCCTGCGTTGCGTGAAGGGCGTGTTGTTATTGCGCATCTCGGCAGTGGCGCCAGTGCTTGTGCCGTCAAGTGTGGTGTGAGTGTTGCAACCAGTATGGGTTTCAGTCCCCTGGACGGATTGGTAATGAGTACACGCTGCGGTGGGCTGGATCCCGGTGTCATATTGCATTTATTACGTGAAGGTATGGATGTGCCGACGCTGGAAACCTTGTTGTACAAAGAAAGTGGCTTGCTCGGTGTATCAGGCAGCAGTGGCGATTTACAAACGTTGTTGCGCAGCGATGAGTGGCAAGCAGAACAGGCGGTAGAGTTGTTTGTGCGTCGCTGTTGTGAAGTGATCGCCGGTCTGGCAGCTGCAATGCAGGGCATTGATGCCCTGGTGTTTACCGGCGGCATTGGCGAACATCAGGCAGAGACGCGTGCATACATTGTGCAGCGTCTGGCATGGTTGGGCGCGGAACTGGATAGTAAGCGCAACGAAGAACACAGTTGGTGTATCAGTAGCAATCAGCTGAATAATAGCGGCATGAAAGTTTTTGTCGTACCGACGGACGAAGAGCAGGAAATGGTCAAGCAAGCTTTTAATGTTTAACAAAAGGAGAGTAATACGATGAGTCAATTTGATTACGTCAAGAAAAAACGCGAAGAAGTCGACGTGATTCCCGCGAACATCGTGCCGTTCGTGCGCAAAGTGATGAAACTATACACTCGTCTTAATGTCTGGGTTTTCAAGAAAAGTAATGGCAAATGGATGACGAAATTTCCCGGTGGTTATCCGATCTGCATGGTGGGTATGACGGGAAGAAAAAGTGGCCAGCGTCGTGAAGTGGCGCTGATTCATCTACCACACGGCGATAATAAATTGCTGGTGGCTTCGCAAGGCGGTTTGGACACGGATCCGGTGTGGTTCAAGAATATTATGGCCAATCCGCAAGTGGACATCATGGTGGGCGGCATCACAAAAAACTATTCAGTGCATCAAGCCAGTGCTGATGAAAAACGCGCACTGTGGCCGCATCTGCTGTCGCTCTATCCAGGCTTTGATGAATATCAGGCGCGCACGGATCGCGATATCCCGGTTCTGGTTTGTGAGCCTGTGTGACTGTTCCCGCTACTTCTGTTCTTGATCGTGCGGCAGAAATTATTGCCGCTTTTGTCCCTGACTCTTTTTTGCAAGACGGGGATCTGGTGGATTTGCTCAATCAGCTACAACAGGAACTTGGTTTTATTCCTCCGCAAACCATTGCCTTGATTGCTGACGCAACGGGTGTTGAGCGCCCGGCTATCTATCGGGTGATTGAACTCGCACCATCATTTACTTTACGACCACCGGGTAAACATTTGCTTTACATCTGTTCAGCAGATAATTGTTGTTCAAAAGGTGGCCTGGCATTGGCAGCAACAGCAAAGCGTGTGTTGGGTGTGGATTATTACCAGTGTGATGTAAACCAGAACGTGCGTATAGAACCGTTTCGTTGCCTGGGTAATTGCGTCAATGGTCCCAATATTTCACTCGACAATGTTGTGCAAGGACCGATGACGCCGGAAAAACTGGAATCTCAGTTATTAGCGTTACTTAGCTAACCGAGTCGGGCTGGCTGATACGCCACTCTTCAAAGCCGCCATCCACACTATACACTTCTGAAAAACCTTGCCCGGCAAAAAAATCGGCCGCGCCCTGACTGCTGTGGCCGTGGTAACAAAAAACCAGTAGTGGTTTTTCAAAATCAGCTTGTGCTACAAATTCGTTTACATTGCTATTGTTGACGGCTATAGCGTTGGTGACATGTGCTGCAGCAAACGAACCCGGGTCGCGAATATCGATGATGGTAACTTCACGAGTATCTATCATGTGTTTGGCAGCAGCGCCTGAGATGCAGGTAAAGCTCATAATTTTTCCTCAATGCATGGATGGGAATGGCAAGTCGTCATGATGAGCAACTGATTTCCAGGTGTTTACCCCAATCGGGTGGAAAGGCGGCATATCGTTCAAATTCAGTGTGCTCTTCAAAGGGTCTCTGTAATACCTGTAACAGGTGTTTTACTTCACTAAAATCCTGTTGTTTTTGTGCTAACTCGATTGCCTGTTGTGCCAGATAGTTGCGCAGAATAAATTTAGGGTTAGCTGTTTTCATCTGGGTGTGACGTTCAGTATCACTGCTATTTTCTGCTGCAAGTCGTAATGTGTACTGGTTTGCCCAGCGGTCAAATGCCTCTCGGTCTACAAACAGATCACGCAAAGCAACGTTGGGAGCGTCCGTGGAAAAATTACATAGCGCACGAAAGAAAATAGTGTAGTCCACGTGATTGCCATGCAGCAGGGTTAGCAGTTGGTTCAGTAGCATCCCATCAGCTTCCTGATCTGTTTTTAGCCCCAGTTTATTTCGCATCAGTTGCAGATAATGTTGTTCAATTGTGGGTTGGTAACTGCCAAGAATTTCGCGCAGGTTATCAATCGGTATCAGTGGTGACAGTGCATGCGCCAGTGCATTGCAATTCCACAAACCAATTGAAGGTTGCTGGTCAAATGCATAGCGGCCAGCATGATCCGAGTGGTTGCAGATAAACTGCGGATTGTAGTCATCCAGAAAACCGAAAGGACCATAGTCAAACGTTTCGCCGAGAATGGACATGTTGTCGGTATTCATCACACCGTGGGCAAAGCCGACAGCTTGCCAGTGCGCTATCATTTTTGCTGTGCGCGTGACTATTTGTTGCAAGAAATCCGCGTAAGGATTTTCTGTAGTTCTCGCTGATGGGTAGTGGTTATCAATCACAAAGTCAGCGAGTTGCTGCAGTGCATCATGTTGTTTGGTGTAGAAAAAATACTCGAAAGAGCCAAAGCGAATATGTGACGGTGAAACACGCAACACCATCGCGCCGGTTTCTGTTTGCTCGCGATAGACTGGCTCGGCGCTGGTGATCAATGCCAGTGCACGCGTAGTGGGAATGCCGAGGCCGTGCATGGCTTCAGAACAGAGAAATTCCCGGATGCTGGATCGCAGTACAGCACGCCCATCGCCTTGGCGAGAATAAGGAGTAGGGCCTGCACCTTTCAGCTGGATTTCAAAGCATTGACCGTCGTGATGGATATCACCCAACAGCATGGCGCGTCCATCGCCCAGACGTGGATTGTAGGAACCAAATTGATGACCGGAATAGAGCATTGCCAAAGGGGGCGTTGAGTGTGGTGCAAAACCATTACACAGATGCAGTACAGTGTCGGACGCGATATTGGCAACATCCAGTCCTAATAAGTTGGCAGTATTCGCGGAAATAACTCCCCAGCGTGCCGCGCGCAGAGGAAGAATTCGAACCCATGAATAATAGGTGTCGCCTAATGAGGCAAAACGGGCGGGACATAATGGCAATGTCACAAGGGTAGTCCAGACAGAATCGTGGTGTATTGTAAAAGCTGGCGTTTATCTTGGCGACGCCACAAAATGTAGGGCTTATGAGACAAGCAGCAGGATCGCAGGTAAATATGAAACAGATGGTTACTTCCTGGCGGCACGTGTTATCGCTGTTGTTTCTATTGGCGCTGGCGTTGGCGGCGCGAATCCGCATTACATTGCTGGACTTCAATTCGTTATTAACCAGCTATCTGACCGATGATGCGTTCTATTACTTCAAGATCGCCGCCAATATATTCAGCATGCATCGTATTACTTATGACGGTGAGCAGCTTTCTAACGGCTTTCATCCGCTGTGGTTGTTGTTGATTGCTCCGCTCTACACCCCAGCCAATGCCGGTATTGATTTTGTGATGAGAGTGCAGTGGTTGATGTTATTACTGCAGTTGCTCACGGTAGTGGCGCTTTATATGACATTGGTGAGATTGCGTGCCTGTTGGTGGTGCGCATTTGTAGTTACTGCGGTTTTTTGTGTTCACTCCACGTTTATTGATATGCAAATGAACGGGCTTGAAACTTCATTAAACAGCTTGATGCTGCTGTTATTGTTTAATGCATACCTGTCTGTTTTTCTGGATAACAATGCATCGTTATGGCGCTACGGTTTTTTCGGCTTTATGACAGGGTTAGCGTTTCTGACGCGAACCGATAATGCTATCTGCGTGTTGCTGATAGTGGCAGCCATCCTCTGGAAGACGAAAAATAATTATCTGACTGTCTGGCCGCGCCTGTTTTTTAGTGGTCTGATTGCTATTGGTATAGCAGCGCCCTGGCTGATCTGGAACCAGATAAATTTTGGCAGTCTGATTCAAGGTAGTGGCAAGGTTGAAACCATTCTATGGGGCGAGCCGCATTTTAGTTGGCAAGCTACGGCTTATGCTGTTTTTCTCACACCTATGCGGGTGTATTCGCAGCTGCAGGATTTTTCTAAATTATTCATCAGTCCTTATGGTGACTATGGGCTGGCTTCTGCATCGTTTATTGCATTATGGCTTGCGGGCTTGTTTCTGGTTTTTTCCAGAAAAAATGAAAATAAAACCATGATGGCTATGGCGATTTTTGCTACTGCCGTGATAGTCGTATTTTGTTACCACGCCGGTATTCGCAGCTTTGTACGTATCTGGTATTTTGTCCCTGTCGGGATGATGTGTTTGTTGATGATATCCGGCATAGCCATGCTGGCGTCTGAAAAATTTAATGCGGACAAGATAATAAATCCGGTAAATTTTTTACTACTAGTCTGGCTGCTAAGTGTGGTTGTTTTGCACTCTCCGCTTAAATTGCCTAGTGTTGCGCATGAGCGTTCCGCGCATTTTCTGGTGGCGGACTGGTTGAATACCAATACGTCACCTACTGCAGTGATTGGATCAATGAACTCGGGTATCTTGAGTTATCTGACAGATCGTAAAGTGGTCAATCTAGACGGTGTTGTTGACCAGCGTTCCATGCAAGCGCATTGGAAAAAAAGGCAGGCCGCCTATATCCAAGAGCGTGGCATCAATTAC
>DAOMGA010000023.1:2949-10875 GCA_035430085.1 Pseudomonadales bacterium | reverse complement strand
CAGCAGGAAGCACAGCATTCACGCCAGCATCTTGCGCATATGAAGGTCTTGTCTGCGTACTATCCCGGCCTCGACGACGTACGTCGTGATGTCACGGCTTCCTACGAACGCTTGTTCGAGCGTGAGAGTATGGCATTCCATTTGTCTTATGCTGCCAGTGTTGAATTGTGTTTTGGTCCATTGGCGAGTTTTCTTGTCACGCATCGCGATGCACTTTTCAAAGGTGGTGATCCGACGATTGCATCATTCATGTTGTGGCATCTGGTCGAAGAATTTGAACATCGCAATTCCGCGATCGATATCTACAACGATGTGGTTGGCAGCTATTTCTATCGCGTGAAATCTGCAATCGGCGTAGTGAAACATCTCGCCGAGATTGCAAAAATTGTGCGCGATGGTTTTGCCAGACATGTGCCATCAGGTACTTTTGTAGTGCCGCCAGGCAATGTGGCAAAAATGTTCAATGGCATCCCGCTGTGGGATCAATTGTGTCTGGGCGGCGATTTGCTGTGTACGCTGCTGCCATATCACAACCCGAATAGCATTACGCAGCCTGAATGGGTCACGCAGTGGTTTATTGATCAAGCGGCAGGCAAAGATATGACTACTTACTATTCATAAATATGGGCAAGTTGATAAGTGACTGATAATTCTGACTTGAAGGAAAACGGCTCTCTGCTGCAATACCACATCACCCGTTTCGGTGCGGATGGCGATGTGCAGCAGCGCGATACGCTGGCCGTTGAAGAACCGCTGGACATCCGTTTGCGCTGGCAGCGCGCTGGTGAGTGGGAAGAAGAGCCGTTAACCATCACCATGCGCACGCCGGGTCATGACACAGAGCTGGCGGCGGGTTTACTGTTTAGCGAAGGGATTGTGCGTCAACGTGAACAAATTCTCGAGATAAGCCGTGGTGAGAATGACAATACCCTGTTGGTGCAGTTGGCAGAAGATCACCAACTGGATATGAAACGTTTCCAGCGCCATTTCCTCAGTACATCCAGTTGTGGCATCTGCGGCAAAATGTCGATTGAGTCGTTACAGTTATTGCATCAGCCGCAGCTGAATCAAAATGTGCCGCAAGTGGATATCGCACTGCTGCAAACGCTGCCGGCTTTATTGAATACTGCACAAACCGTTTTTCAGAAAACCGGCGGCGTGCATGCCGCTGGCTTGTTCAGTACTGAAGGGAATTTATTGTTGCTGCGGGAAGATGTGGGGCGGCACAACGCAGTTGATAAATTGCTGGGCGCGTGTTTACTCAGCCAGGAGTTTTCTGTGCAGGATTGTATATTGCTGGTCAGCGGGCGAATCGGATTTGAAATTGTACAAAAAGCCTTGGCGGCAAATGTTGCATTTCTGGCAGCGGTGGGTGCGCCTACCAGTCTGGCGGTAGACTTGGCGTGTGAGTATGGCATGACGCTGGTGGGCTTCCTGAAAGCGACAGGGTTCAACTGTTATTCAGGAAGTGAACGTCTTGTTGTCATTAAATAATTGGTTCGCGAATAAATCGTCAGGCATTTCTGCTATCCGGCAGCGGAACCGGTTCGGATGATTTGCCCGTCAGAACGCGAGACCACAGTTTTCCGGCTAACGGCCAACTGAATAACGTGTTGATGGTCATGGCGCATTCATAACTGCATTTGCAATTTTCGGCGACAATTCTGGTGCGCAGTGTTTTAGCCGCGTCACTTTGCACGATGTTCCTGAAATTATTTTCTGGCTTGTCACCTAAAATATTGCCGGTCGTGTCTGGCAACATTTCGCAGGCATTGACGCGACCATCTTCCCAGATCACGTAAGTGAGTGCGCCAGCAGTGCAGGGCGTGACAAATTCATTAAAGCGCATGACGCGATAGATGAGATCTTTCTGGATCGATTCCTTGGCGCGCACCACGGCGCCGCCCAGATAACTGAAAGCGGTCAGTGTTTTATGCTGGATGAGCCACTCATAGCGCTCGATAGCATGCTTGTAAGCATCCAGCACGGGAATAGAAACCGGCGCGTTAATGTCTTCCATGTCGCGCACCAGATTGACGCTAATCTGGTTGGGTTGAAATATGTCACTGATTTCGTCAATAAAATCAGGGTAAACGTGGTAGTTGGCATTATTGACCACGGTAATAATGCCCAGCGAGAGTTGTGGATAGATCCGCTGCAGTTCTTTCAGTTTCTGCCAGGTTTTCAGCAGATGTCGCCAGGAATCATGGCCGCGTATATTGTCGTGAATCGCTTGCGGGCCATCCACCGAAATTTGCACAGTCAAGGTTCCGCGTTGCATTTGCTGCAACATTTGCAATGTCCGTAAATAGGTTTTGTCGGTGTACCAGCCATTGGTGGGAATGCTGACCATCATGGGCTGGCAATTGGTCATGATCATTCGGTGTATCTCATGCAAATCATCGCGCAGAAATGGTTCGCCACCGCCCAGCGCATACCATAACACCGGGCCGATTTCGCGCGTGGTTTTGTCGAATTGCCGTAATGATTGTTCGCCGGGATCTTTCAGATCCAGTGTTTCTTTGTAGAAGCAATGTTCGCAGCGCAGGTTGCACCGTGAAGTGATGAAATGAATGATGCTGACCGGCATGCCCTTCCTGAAAAACACGCGCTTGGTGAGTTCCAGTAACACGGGAACGTAACGAATTTTTCTTAGAAACGCTTTCCAGAAAACACGGACATTGGCGAGCATGACGCCCGTGCAGACGGTGGCGCCCATGCACGGCCACAACAATAGACCGGTCAGCTTTTCCCTGGGGGCTGAAGGCATGAACACTTCATGCGCCAACAGCATCGGTGACAGGAATGTGACCAGAAAAATAGCGAGTGCCGTATTGCCGCTGACCAGATGGTAAACCATGGCTGCCAGCAAAATCAGCGGGGTAATAAAAGAAGCGATCAGGCTCGCCTTGAAACGTGTATTGAGCTGGTTTTCAACGCGATTAAAAATATCAGGATTATCAAACTGGACTTCGCGTGCCAGATAGGCTTTGTGCCCGTGGTCTTTCATCAGATCGGTAAAAGAGAATATCTTGATATGATCGGCCAGAAATTCTGGATAAACATTGATGTTGATGCCTGCATTAATCGCGCGAATGCAGATTTCCTTGTCTTCATGCATGCGAAGATGAGGATTGAAATAACCTATTTTTCGATAGATATCCCGCCGGATCAGCACATGCGAAGACTGGCCGTAACGAAAATGGTTGCGGGCAAATTCCTGCTCGAATCGCTGCCGTTGTATCGTTACCACAAACCGGCTGATGCTGTTGTAGTCCGGGCAGTCTGCGGTGTAAAGACCAAAAGCGATGTCCTGCGGATCCGATGCCATGTGCCGGTGTACAAACTGGCAGGCGTCGAGCGTCAGCACCACATCGGCATCCACAAACAACACATAGTCACCACGCGCCTGTTGCCAGCCAGCATTGCGTGCGGCACCGGGGAAAGCGCGTTGCGATAAGTGGATCAGACGCACTGAGGGTATATCGGGCAACGGCGTGGGAATCGGGCTGGAGTCACACACCAGGATTTCAAGCGCATTCAGCGGCAGTAAAGCCTGTAGCACGCGTGCAGCTTGCCACGCACCATACACAGGAATAATGATGGAGAGTTTTTCAGCGTTGGTGGCAATCAAGGGATTCTGCATGGCCGTTAATCGGGGTCGGCATTTTGTTATTCGAGCTATCATTTAACCATGAGAGCAGGGCAGCGTCACTGCTCGCGTCTTTACTTCTCGTGTCTATGGCGCACCCAGACAATGGGTATAATCAATCGTCGTGTAGTGTTCCATTTAGTAGGGGTTTTCATGTCAGTCAATATCAGCAAGCTGTCAGGGCGCAAAGGGCTGGATGACAATCTGTTCCAAAGGATTACCGCTTTCGGTGACGAGCATCGCGTGCCGGACTCCGCGCAACTGGATGTGATTGCAAAAGAGTATCTGGTGGGAAAGGCGACGGTAGCGGGTAGCCAGTCTTTCTATGATTTCTTGTCAGAAGAACATCTGGCCAAGCAGGCGTTTGTTTGCAATGGCTCAGCGTGCCTCTGTGCCGGTACGCAACAGCGGGTACACGATGCCTTGAGCGCAGCTGTCGGCGCGGACAATATCGGTCATATTACCTGTCTGGGACGTTGCCACGAAAATGCCAGTTTCCAGTTGAATGGGAAAAATTATTCCGGCAATGCTATTGAACATCTTGCTGCCATTTTGCAAAACGCGGACACACATCAACAAGATGATTACACCATCGCTGCCGATGGCCCGATGTTGTTGACGGCACCATTTACTGCCATCGACGATTTTCGTGCCTTGCTGAAAAAAGCACTGGATGATGGTGCGTTGTCTTTGCTGGAAGAAATCAAGGCGTCAAAGTTGCGCGGTCGCGGCGGCGCAGGATTTCCAACGGGTATGAAATGGGAGTCCTGCAAGAACGCCGTGGGCGATGAAAAATATATTGTCTGCAATGCGGATGAAGGCGATCCGGGTGCGTATTCCGATCGCTATCTGCTGGAACACCAACCCTTGCGCGTATTGTTTGGCATGATGTTGGCCGGTTTTATTGCGGGCAGCAAAAATGGCGTGTTGTATATCCGGGCGGAATATCCGGAAGCGATAGAAAAAACCCGGCAGGCCATCGACTCACTCAAACAGCAACAACTGCTGGGCAAGAATATTCTCGCTAGTGGTTTTGATTTTGATTGCAAGATTATCAAAGGTGCCGGCGCGTATATTTGCGGTGAAGAGACTGCGCTGATTGCATCGATTGAAGGGCGCAGACCGGAAGTGGATATCCGCCCACCATTTCCTACCGTTGAAGGTTTGTATAAAAAGCCGACGATATTGAATAACGTGGAAACGTTTGCGGCGATGCCCGCCATTCTTGCCATGGGCGGCAGTGCGTATGCAGCGATTGGCAGCGCGCAATCGTCCGGTACCAAATTATTGTGCCTGGATGGACTGTTTAATCGCCCGGGCTTGTATGAAGTGCCGATGGGTTATCCGTTGCGTAAAGTGATTGATGAACTGGGGCAGGGTTTCCGTGTGCCAGTGAAAGCGCTGCATATCGGCGGCCCACTCGGTGGCTTGGTTCCGGTGTCAAAGATTGATGATCTCACCGTCGATTTTGAAACGTTTGCAAAAAACGGTTTCCTGCTTGGTCATGGCAGCATCGTGTGCTTACCGGAAAGTTTTCCGATTATCGCTTACATGGAACATTTGTTTGCTTTTACTGCAGCAGAATCTTGCGGTAAATGTTTTCCCTGTCGTCTGGGTTCGACACGCGGCAAGGAAATGTTGCAACGTGCAATTACTGGCGAACAGAAACTGGATCGCAAACTGATCGGTGATTTACTGGATACCCTACAGAGCGGTTCCTTGTGTGCATTGGGTGGTGGTTTGCCGCTGCCCATACGCAATGCGCTGCAATATTTTCCGGATGAACTGAAAAATTATTTTGCAAACTGATACAAAGAAGGAGAGTCGAGCATGAGTAGTACGGTTATTAATGACGTGGATTATGGCCCCCTGGCTGGCCTGATCGGACGTTGGGAAGGCGGCAAGGGCATGGATATCGCACCGGATCCGGCTATGCCGAGAGAAGAAAACCCGTATTTTGAAACCATCATTTATGAAGCAGCGGGTGATGCGACCAATGCCAATAAACAAATACTGGCTGCGGTTTTTTATCGGCAAGTAGTCAGCCGTATATCAGACCAGAAAGTTTTTCACGATCAGTGTGGTTACTGGACGTGGGATAAAGCGACGGGCGAAGTCACACATTCGCTCAGCATACCGCGCGCCATGGCTTTACTGGCGGGCGGCAAAGCCACCGTCAATGGCAGTGCGGCCACGCTGGAAGTGCAGGCCAAACTTGCCGATGCGGATTGGGGCGTGGTGCAGCAACCTTTCTTGCGCGACAACGCATCGACCAAAGCATTCCGTATGTCACTCACGGTTGATGGCGACAGTTTGAAGTACCGTGAAATCACTACACTGGATATTTACGGCAAAACGTTTGCGCATTCAGATGAGAACGAACTGAAGCGCGTTTGACAGGCAAACCTTTCACTCTGCCGTTTCACGAGAGAGTGCATGAGCGTTGATTTACGTAGGGGCGACCTGCAGTCGCCCTTGTATGCATGTCGAATAAAGTATCGGGCGACCGCAGGTCGCCCCTACAAAGGGTAGACCATGAGAAAACTATTCTGGATTGCCGCGCTGGTGTTCGTCGGCTGGTGTGTCGCTACGCCAGAAGGTAAGAAGTTTGCTGTGCAGTTAACTTCTGCAGTGGGCATAACGCCGCCGGTGATCGAGCTGGATTTTGAACAGCTGGATGGCGGCATGAAAAAAGAGGCGGTGAAGGCGCTGCATCCAAAGCTGGATTACTACTGCTACGAAGACACTAAATCTTTTGGCGACAATACCTGTAATGACAATATTGCGCTGTTCAATGGCATGTTGTCTTACAACATTGCAGTGTTTTTCGAGGGTGATGAGCTGGTGGCGGTGCGGGTGGCTTTGCAGCCAGAGAGTTATGCCGAAGCAGTGAAATGGCTGGATGCGCATTACAAGCGCACGGATATAAAGTCAGAAGGTAGTTTTAACGGAGGTAAGAAATATCCTATTACTTTATGGAAAACACCTTCCGGTAATTATGTGCTGGCTTCGCAGGCTGAAACAGAGGTGGGGGAGACAATTGTGTTGTGGACGGATTCGTTCCATGGGGTTAAGCCGTGATGTTAAATATTTTAAAAAGCCTTTGCAGATTTAAGGTTATGGATGGGTGTTGACAAAGATTCGGCCTCCACAATATGGGCTGGCTTCAACGCATCTTCAGATTACAATGATGTGCGTACAGCGTGGAGTAATCTGGCGATGTACGCGCCGTAGGGTTCAGGGTCAGAGGTTTCAGCATGAACACACACAACACGCATATATCGCCCCTCGCGTATATCGACGGTGAAGCGCACGAGATTCGCGCTGGTGAAACTATCCTGCAGTTTGCCAAGCGGCATATCGGCGAGGATTACATTCCCACCTTGTGTGATGACCCGCGCCTGAAGCCGCACGGCGCTTGCCGGGTGTGTTCGGTGGAAGTGGCGCTGCAAGCTGACGGCCCGATTCGCACCGTGGCGTCTTGCCACACGCCGATTGCGGCAGGCATGCATATTTTTGCGCAATCCGATGCCATACAAAAACTGCGCAAGAATATTGTTGAACTGGTGTTGACTGATCATCCGCTGGATTGCCTGACCTGTGAAGTGAACGGCAATTGCCAGTTGCAGGACGTTGCAGCCCGTGTGGGCATTCGTGAAGTGCGTTACTGGGATGGCGGTGAAACGCATCTCGATCGTGAAAAAGATGATTCGCATGCGTATATGCGTATGGATTTGTCGAAGTGCATCAATTGTGCACGTTGTGTGCGAGCCTGTGATGAAATCCAGGGGCAGTTTGTACTCGGCATGCAAGGCCGTGGTTTCAACAGCAAGATTATTAAAGACAACGATATGTTGTTCGGTGATTCCTCTTGCGTATCGTGTGGTGCGTGTGCAGAAACTTGTCCTACAGCAGCCATCAGTGATCGCTACCAATCCAAGGCTATCAAGGCCGATAAAAAAGTTCGCACCATCTGTTCCTATTGTGGCGTGGGCTGCAATCTGGAAGTAGCGGTTAAGGGTAAGGAAGTGTTGTCGATTCGTGCGCCTTGGGATGCGGAAGTGAATAAAGGCCACACCTGTTTGAAAGGCCGTTATGCCTTCGGTTTTTATAAACATCCCGATCGTTTGCGTACCCCGTTGATTCGCAAGAATGGCGAACTGCAGCCGGCGAGTTGGGAAGAAGCGTACGATTATATCGCGGACAAACTCAATGCAATCAAGTCGCAGTACGGTGCTGATGCCATCAGCGGGATATCATCTGCGCGCTGTACC
>DAOMGA010000023.1:0-2939 GCA_035430085.1 Pseudomonadales bacterium | reverse complement strand
ATTAAGAAAATTACTTGATGCAGAAATTTATTCGTGCGGTGGTTGGCACGAATAATATCGATTGTTGCGCTCGTGTTTGCCACTCGCCAACCGCGTGGGGTATGCAACAGAGTTTCGGCACTGGCGCTGCCACTAACTCGGTAGCGGATCTGGAGTTTACCGATTGCATGATGGTGATCGGCGCGAACCCGACATCAGCACATCCCGTCACTGGCGCAAAAATCAAACAGCAGGCGATGAAAGGCAAAACCCTGATTGTGATTGATCCAGTACGAACCGTACTTGCCGAACTTGCCGATCACCATTTGCAACTTCGCCCAGGCACCAATGTTGCACTGCTGAATATGATGCAATTTTTTATTTTTGAGGCAGGTCTGGTTGACCATGATTTTATAGAGAGTCGCTGCGAAAATTATGAAGAGTTGGTGGCGCAGTTGCGCCAGCTCGACATTGGCAAGATGGAAGCAATCACCGGTGTGCCAGCAGAAAAAGTCAAAGCAGCAGCGATTGCTTACGCGCGTGCAAATAATGCTATGTCGTTCCATGGTCTGGGCGTTACTGAACACAGTCAAGGCGCAAAAACAGTCATGCTGATTACCAATCTCGCGATGATGACAGGCAACATTGGTCGCGCTGGTGTTGGTGTCAATCCATTGCGTGGGCAGAACAATGTACAGGGCGCAGCCGACATGGGCTGTCAGCCGCATCAGGGTGCCGGTTATTTTGAAATGTCATCGCCAGAAAACCAGGCATTTTACAGCAGTGCTTATGGTGTTCCTTCGCCCACTGCGCAGGGCAAGAAAATACCCGAGATGTTTGATGCCATGATTGGCGGCACCATGAAAGCATTGTGGGTGATGGGTGAGGATATCGCGCAGACCGACCCGAATACGCATCATGTAGTGGCGGCATTGTCACAACTGGATTTGCTGGTGGTGCAGGAACTGTTTATTACTGAAACGGCAAAACTGGCGCACGTTGTACTGCCTGGCGCGTCATTCCTGGAAAAATCCGGTACGTTTACTAATGGCGAGCGCCGCATCCAGCGCGTGAATGCAGCAGTGCCGCCACTGTCCGGCACCAAGACAGATGGCCAGATCATTGTCGATATCATGAATCACATGGGATACGCACAATCTGATTACTCACCAGAAAATATGCTGGAAGAAATTTCACAAGTGGTGCCATTTTTTGCCGGCGTTACCTGGGAGAATCTAGGTGATAACGGTCTGCAATGGCCTGTTGCAAAAGGCGGTGTTGATACCAAAATCCTGCACACGGAAACCTTCAAACGTGGCAAGGGCAAGTTTCACCATTTCGATTTTTCTGAAACAACAGAATTGCTGGATAACGCTGCGGATTTTCCGTTCATTCTGACTACCAGCAGGGATTTGGTGCATTACAATGCAGGTACTATGACGCGTCGTACACATAATAGCGAAATCGTGGAACGCGATATCCTGCTTGTCAATGCGGAGGATGCGGTGAAGAAAAATATCAGCAGTGGCGATATTGTGCGCCTGTTTTCGGATCGCGGCGAAGTTGAGTTGATGGCTGAGGTATCCGACAAGGTTAAACCCGGTGTGTTATTCACCACATTTCACTTTCCAGAACATATGGTCAATAACATCACTAGCAGCGTGTGCGACGGTGACACCATGTGCCCGGAATACAAAGTGGTGGCTGCTGATGTGGAGCGTGTCGCGTTGCACCAGAGCGCCTGTTGAAAAAATCATATTGAAATAAAAAAGTACTAGAAGCCTGCAAGCAATTTTTCTTTCATTCTGGTGAGAACGTACCGGCTGCCGGCGGGTGTCAAGTGACTGCGGTCACTGTATAGCTGATCATTATTCACCATCGCCCAACACCATTCCTGATCACACAAAGCGGCGTCAGCGTGCATAAAAACCACGAGAGGGAATTTTTTTTGCGCTCCCTCTACTGTGTGATTGTATTCAGCAGAACGGGATTCGTAAGCAGTTTTTGATACCGCGCAGGGAGTGCGCAATCTATGTCCTGGCAAGGTAATAGGGCGATGGGAAACGCATTCCCTCGGATCAAAATCCAGTTCAGGATTATCCACCAGAAATACAATTCGTTTGCCGGATTGCGACAAACGCTCAAGCGTCGCGTCCAGTCCTTGCCTGAACACTGCAACATGTCCCGGATTGGGGGTTTTTGATTCGTCATGGGACAAATCCCGTAGGTTGGAATTTTCGGGAACCCCGTCCGGGTATTTATATATGAAGTTGTTGGCATAGCCGCTGAGCACAATAGTTTTTACTGAAGGCGAGGCTATAGCGTCTTCCAGCGCCCGATTGATAAACTCGCCAGCACATTCAAAATATTTCTTGTCTGCTGTTTGCATTGAGAAAAGTGGAAGGCACATGGATCGATGCTTAACGGAAATGTTTGCACCGCTTTCCCTGAAAACATCAGCAAGCCCCGTCCCCAAATGCCCAGCGTGACTGTCGCCAATCACCATCACATCTACTGGTCGCGTCGGATCAATAATCCTGCAATCCCAGCCCTTGTTACACTTGTGCCAGCCAACCCAGTCTTCCTCAAACTCCCAATTGCCCAAGCGGTCAGCTTCAGACAAGGCTTGCGGCTTCGCCAGCCAAAGACCTAGTAGTAATTCGCTTATCAGTAAAGCGCACAACACCGCTATCACACTGCGACTCCGTGGCATTGCTTTCACGGGTTTTTCCACTAATTGATAGGTTGCCCATGCCAGTACAAAAGACAGCAGTACAGCGATAATTCTAATTATCGGCGTCGGTGTCGCCTCCTCGAGAATTCGCGCAAATGACAATAGTGGCCAGTGCCAGAGATAGAGCGGGTAGCTAATCAAGCCGATACTCACCAGCCAACGATTAGCGAGCCAACGATTAAGACATGTCTCTGTGCCAGCGCGAATAAGAAAAACGGCGCCGACA
>DAOMGA010000022.1:6763-10897 GCA_035430085.1 Pseudomonadales bacterium | reverse complement strand
ATTTCTGTCGATAACAGTGAAAACTGAACCCAGTCAAATGCAGGCAGTTGGCTGGCGGATACAGTTAACGCCAGCGCAATTAATTCACCGACCAGTATCAAGGGCAGTAGCGCGGTGATACTGCACAGGTTGGGCAGAAAAAAATGCGCGTCTAGCGCTTCATACCGCGCGTGGTGCTCGCGGGTTGGCGCTGGCTTAATTACTGGCTTCGCCCTGCTGAACAAAAACATACTGATATAATCGATCCCTTTCCTGTATCCCAACCTAGCCGGAATGCCCCATGAGTGAACAGAGCAAAGTCCCGCCGACATCCGACGATAGCACGATTAAACCGTGGGGCGGCCGCTTCAGTGAAGCGACAGACGCCTTTGTGGAGCGTTTTACCGCCTCAGTGGTCTTCGACCAGCGTTTATACCGTCAGGATATCCGCGGCTCTCTGGCGCATGCACAAATGTTGCACCGTGTGGGTATCCTCACAGATGCAGAACTGGCTGCCATAGAAAAAGGCCTGGGCGATATTCTGGTTCAAATCGAGCGCGGCGAATTTGCGTGGTCGATCAGTCTGGAAGATGTACACATGAACATCGAGGCGCGCCTGACGGATGCTATCGGCATCGCCGGGAAGAAATTGCACACCGGCCGCTCGCGCAATGATCAGGTCGCTACCGATGTGCGTCTCTATCTGCGCGATGAAATCGACAACATCCGCTGTGAACTGACGCGCTTGCAACGCGGTATGGTGCAACTCGCGGCGCGTGAGCATGCGACCATCATGCCCGGGTTTACGCATTTGCAAACCGCGCAGCCGATTACATTCGGTCATCATGTTCTGGCGTGGAATGAAATGCTGGAACGTGATGACAGCCGTCTGGTGGATTGCCAGAAGCGCTTGAACCAGTCGCCGCTCGGTGCTGCGGCATTGGCTGGCACCACGTATCCGATTGATCGCCATCTGACAGCTTCACTGCTCGGCTTTGAGCGACCGACTGAAAATTCGCTGGATTCGGTGAGCGATCGTGATTTTGCGATTGAGTTTTGTGCGGCAGCAGCGTTGATTACCACACACCTGTCGCGCATGAGCGAGGAGCTGGTGTTGTGGACATCAGCACAATTCAATTTCGTGCAATTGCCGGATCGTTTCTGTACGGGTTCATCCATCATGCCGCAGAAAAAAAATCCCGATGTGCCGGAGTTGGTGCGTGGAAAAAGTGGTCGTGTGAACGGTGATCTGATGGCGCTGCTCACTTTGATGAAAGGTCAGCCGCTCGCGTACAACAAGGACAATCAGGAAGATAAAGAACCGCTGTTTGATGCGGTTGATACCGTGAAAGATTGTCTGCGCGCATTTGCCGATATGATCCCCGCTATAGAACCCAAGCGCGAGGTGATGTACGAAGCAGCGCGTCGCGGTTTTGCGACAGCCACCGATCTGGCCGATTATCTGGTGCGCAAAGGTGTGGCGTTTCGTGATGCGCACGAAGTGGTGGGCAAAGCCGTTGGGCATGGCGTGAAAACTGGCAAGGATCTCGCCGAAATGACGCTCGCTGAATTGCAGTCTTTCGGAGCCATGATTGAAGATGATGTGTTTGCAGTATTAACGCTGGAAGGTTCCGTGAATGCGCGCAACCATATTGGCGGCACAGCGCCGGTGCAGGTGCAAGCAGCAGCAGAACGCGCGTTGGCAAAACTGGATGCGCGTGCTAAATGTAAATAATTGTAGGGGCGTGATTTATCGCGCCCTTGCCAACCTGGGCGTGATAAATCACGCCCCTACGAAAACATATTTCTACGAAGAATAAAAATATTTTCCGTCTTCAATACGCAGCATCGTTAGATATCGACCCCAGATACAACCACTATCCAGTGCAATGATATTGTCGATACCGGTGTGCGTTTCCAGCGCTGCCCAATGGCCGAATAAAACGCGCCATCCTGCGGGAGGCACAAAGCGTGTAAACCAAGGCACATAACTTGACGGAATCCCGTCAACGCCTTCTTTGTATCGAAATTCCAGCGCGTTATTTTTTTCCGGTTTTTTGCTCACGGCACAAATACGCATGCGTGTAAAAGCATTGGTGATAAAACGCAGGCGATCCAGCCCGCGCAAATCATCACGCCAGTTATCGGGCTCGTTACCGTACATATGTTGCAGGAAGTGCAGGCATTGATCAGTCTGCAAAACGGCTTCTACTTCCTGTGCCAGCTTGCGTGCTTGTGGAATGTTCCAGTCAGGAAAAATGCCGGCGTGTACCAATGCCAGCTTACGTGTTTCATCAACCACCATCAGCGGCTGCTGGCGCAACCAGTGCATCAGCTCATCGCGATCTGGCGCGGCAAGGATTTCAGCCAGCGTATCTTTTTTCTTGCTGCTACCGCCTGACATCGCTACTGCCAGCAAATGCAAATCGTGGTTGCCCAGCACCGTAACGGCAGACTTTCCGAGTGATTTTATCAAGCGTAAACATTCGAGAGATTGCGGGCCGCGGTTTACGAGATCGCCGGTCAGCCACAGCACATCGCATGCCGGATCAAACTTGACCGTCGCGAGTAGCTGTTGCAGTTCGCGATAACAACCTTGTAAATCACCGACGACGTAAGTGGACACGATTTGATTGGCCCATGATTAATTTAGCCTATGATCAGTGTAGCGCACCGGGTTTCGATAATGTGAAACGCGGAATCATTGCCATGAATGTTGCGCCATTTTCAAACTGCAGTTCGTAACTGCCTTCCATCGTGCCCACCGGTGTTTCCATGACCGAACCACTGGTGTAATGAAACGAATTCTGCGGAGCAATCCACGGTTGCTGACCAACAACGCCATCACCGCGAACTTCTTCCACTTTGCGATTGCCGTTAGTAATGATCCAGTGTCTGCGCAGCAATTGTACCGGTGCATCACCGTTATTGGTGATGGTGATGGTATAGGCAAAGGCATAGCGTTGTGCTGCAGGCGACGAATGCTCGGCTAGATATTGTGTCTTGACCTGAATGCTGATGCCGGACATAAGGGTTATTCTCCAGAGTTGCTGGTGCTATCAAGCACATTAGCCAACCGAACAAAATCGGCAACGGACAAGGTTTCGGCGCGCGCATCCGGGTTGACGTTTGCTGTGCGCATTTGCTCTTCGTTAACCAGCGTCTTGAGTGTATTACGCAATGTTTTACGACGCTGTTGAAAAGCGGTGTTAACTAGAAGAGACAGTGTCTTGACGTTGTGGGCTGCTAGTTCGGGTTCACGGGGTTGCATTCTCACAATAGCAGACATGACTTTGGGTGGCGGGAAAAAACAACCGGGTGGCACATCAAACAGCGGCACCACATCGCAGACATATTGCGCCATGATGCTCAGCCGTCCGTAATCCTTGCTGCCGGGCTCAGCGGCCAGACGTTGCACTACTTCTTTTTGTAACATGAAGTGCATATCGCGGATGTAAAAACGCTGTTCTAACAGATGGAATAAAAGTGGTGTAGAGATGTTGTAAGGCAAGTTCCCGACGACGCGCAAACTGTGGGGTTCAACGTTCAGACTGGATAAATCCAGTTGCAGTGCATCACCCTCGACCAGGGTAAAGTGTGCGTGATGAGAAAATTTTTGCCGCAGCATGGCAACCAGATCGCGGTCGATTTCTACAACCGTCAACCGGGGTTTGCAGGGGAGTAACAACTCGGTCAGCGCACCTTGCCCCGGACCGATTTCAAGCACCGGCTCATGTTCCCTGGGTGAAATGCTGCTGACGATGCGATGGATAATACGGGCATCATGTAAAACATTCTGACCAAAACGTTTCCGGGGTTTATGCGTCGTATCGCCAGAAAATGAATTAGTCATAATGCGCTCTTGACGCCGGCAGCATGCAGCAACATGGATGCTGCATGATCAATGGCGTGTTGCAAACTCGAATGCAACGCACGACCCGTACCAGCAAGATCCAGCGCAGTGCCATGATCAACGGACGTGCGCACAAACGGTAGTCCCAGCGTAATGTTGATAGCTTCGCCAAAACCGTGTGCTTTCAATACTGGCAAACCTTGATCGTGATACATGGCGACAAATACATCGGTGGATTGCATGCGTTCATGCGTGAATGCGGTGTCGGCGGATGCAGGCCCGGTGAGCAATAATCCTTCTTT
>DAOMGA010000022.1:0-6663 GCA_035430085.1 Pseudomonadales bacterium | reverse complement strand
GTTGCCAGCATCATGACAACTTTGTCACAGCCGGCGAGAGCCTGCAAAAATTCGGTATGACCGCTGAATGCAATGCCTGCATCGTTGATGATACTTTTTTGTACGGGTCCTGTGACTAACGCCAGTATGTCTGGATGGACGCTGCAGTCAGTGGCTGCAAGACGCAGGCATTCCAGTACGTAGGCAGCGTTGTTGGTATCGAGTTTGCCAGGAATGACCGGTGACGGACACGCGACGGATTTGATATACATTGCGCCGGCTGCTGCAGGTGATGTCGGTATTTTATCCGTGATGCTATGCAATGTGAGCGGCAGTTGTAATTGCTGTGCACGTGCGCGCAATAAATCCGGATCGGCGTAGGCAATGATGGGCAGTCGTTGTTGTTGCTGTGCCAGTTGTACGGTGATATCAGGACCAATGCCAGCAGGTTCGCCGGGTGTCAGTGCAATAGCAGTGTGTGTTGGATTGTCCAAGTGTCCGGCGCTAGTCAAGTCTTGATCTGGATGTAAGCCTTGTCGCGCAGCTCTTTGAGCCAGCGCGGCAGCTCGTCCTGGAATTGGCGTTTACGTAAAATAATCTTGGCTTGCTGGCGCAGGATTTCTTCGCTCATATCCTGTTCACGGTGTTCCAGTACTTGCAGGATGTGCCAGCCAAATTGTGTCTGGAAAGGGCTGGATACCGATTGGTCAGGTGTGCTGGCCATCACACGTTCAAATTCCGGCACCATCTGACCCGGCGACGTCCATCCGAGGTCTCCGCCTTTTGAAGCGGAACCGGGATCTTCAGAATATTTTTTCGCCAGCGCAGAAAAATCACCACCTTTTTCAACAGCACTGCGTATTTTCAAGAGCAAGGATTTCGCTTCATCATCATTGCGAATGGCCGTAGGCTTGATCAGGATGTGACGAGCATGAATCTGCTGGATCGGTTTTTCTTCTGCTGCACGAGTAGCGAGCATGCGACCTTCTTCAGATTTTACAAAGTTATCGACATCCTGTTCTGACAGTTCAATGCGTTTATTGATCATCGCCTGCTGGACTTGCTGGATGATGATTTGTCGACGGATATTATCGAGAAACATGGAAACCGGTATGCCCTGACGGACTAGTTCACGCTTGAAGGAGGCTATATCCATACGGTTCTGCTCGGCAATACTGTTAGCGGCCTCATTCAGCTGTTCATCGCTGACTTTGATTCCGGCGCGTTCTCCTATTTGTAATTGCAGACTTTCAACGATCAGTTTTTCCAGTAACTGCCGACGCAAAAACTCTTCCGGCGGTAAAGATTGGCCTGACTGGCGTATCTGGTTGGTTAACAAACGCAACTGTAGCTCCAGCTCGCTCGCCATAATGACATCGTCGTCCACCACCACGGCCACTTTATCCAATGTCTGTGCTTCAAGATGCATTAACGGTGTTACGGATAGAAAAGCCATTACCAACAGTGACAAGCTGGCGGACAGAAATGTATTACGGTTCATGTTGTATTCCGCGTGAAATCAGTGAGCGATGCTTTAATCAATGGATTTATTTCTGTCTTCATAGCCAGTAATACTGTGTGAAAGCAAGTCGTCCACGCTATCGCCAACATTACCGAGACTTTTCAGTTGCACTTGCAAGAAAATACCATTGTCAGTCTGTTGAGTATTGGTATTGGCGGTAAACTGGTCGTTCACTATCCATTGTCGTGCTACGACTTGTACACTCCAGCAGCAATTGTCGTATTGAACTCCGCCAATGGCTTCCAGTTCACGACTATTGGTGACATCGTGATTCCAGTGACCGATCAAGCTCCACTGATTATTCAGAGGGTATACGGCAGACGTGTAATATTGTTCAACAGTCCCATCGGTAAAATATCCCAGCCCCTTGCGAGTTGGAATTCTATCCAGATATTGATAGCCGATGTTGAACAATTGTCCTTTTTCATCGCGGTAACGCAGTGCTGCAGATTGCCTGTCGCGTTTGCCGTGATCTTCATTCCACAATGTTTCAGTACGGATATCCCAGTTGCGTGTCAAACGTGCTGCTGCATCCAGCACCAGATCAGATGACGAGCGGTTTTGTTCATAAGCAGTGGTCGCAGGATCAATTTCCAGTACCACTTCACGTTTATCCAGATAAAACGTTTGACCGATGCCAACGCGCACCAGCTCGCGACCTGTAGTCGGGCTCAACAGGCGGGAGCTGACACCTGCGGATATCTGGTTGGCGTCATCGATAAAATCTTCACCGGCAAGACGATAATCACGAAACAGTTGTGTATAGGAATACGTGAGCGAGTTGCTATCAAAGCTGTAGATATCGTCCTGATTTTTCTGTTGCGAATAATAGTAGAACAGGCGCGGTTCCAATGTCTGGCGATAGTGCCGGCCAAACCATTCGGCATCACGTTCAAAGATCAGACCGCTATCCACGCTGGCAAAACCTGCTGTGGTGGACGGGTTGCTGTTCGGTGTATTGATTGTGGTTTGATCCAGTTCTTGCGATACATGACGCAGACCAACCGTGGGTGTTACAAACGCACCGGCACTGCGCAATGGCAATGCGATGTTGTAATTCATGTTGTAGCGACGTCCGGAAATCGGCACGGTTTCACGACCTTCCAGATCATAGTATACCGGCGCGTCGTCAACGCCCATATCGAAAGAGTCTTCAATGCCATTGCGGTTGAGATCGCGATACTCGCTGGTATCAACATGATCAAATTCAGTCATTGCCTGGTGTAAATTAATAACAGGACCACTTTCCAGAACATACGTGCCATCGGCAAATAGTGATGGCATCACCTGATGCGGCACCGCCAGATTAGGATCCAGTGTCTGATATTCTTTAGCTTGTACACCGACACGCCAGTTTTCCGGCAGGTAATCAAACTCGCCTTCTTTACGTAGCTGCGAAGTATTGGCTCCGCGAATGCCGGTATTACTGAGATCGTGAAAATATTGTGCATCGCTGACGGCGGAAATGTTTACCAGGCTTTCCCACTTTTCAGCTGCGCCATCGTGGCGAGCCTGCATTAACCAACGTTGATCCGGTACTTCATCAATCGAGATAGTGCCGCTGGGATTGTAGATAACCGTTTGCTCGGTGTTGGCTTTATTGTCATTTGGCAGAAAGCTGGTGATAAAACTGCTCTGCGTATTTTCTGTCATGTGGCGGAATTTAGAACCCAGCATCAAGCCGCGGTCACCGATATAACGCGGCGTCAGTGTCAGATCATAATCCGGTGCCAGATTGAAGTAATAAGGCGTCTGCATATCAACGCCGTCTTCACCCGTGCCGAAAGAGGGCACCAGCAATCCGGACATGCGTTGATTGCCCAGCGGAAATTGCAGGTAAGGTGTATAGAAAACCGGCACGTCTTTTACGCGGAGTGTCACGTCACGTGCACGACCTTGTGAATCATTGGGATCCAGTGTGAGGCTGCGGGCTTTCAGCGCCCACTGTTCATCATCAACGGGGCAGTAGCTGTAACTGGCACCTGTCATTGCAATGACGCCAGTGTCACTGCGGCCTAAACTTTCTGCGCTGCCGTGAATGTGTTGCTTGTGCATTAGATACTGCACATTTTCTACCTGAGCAGTATTTTCATCGATCTGTATATCAGCCTTGTCCCCGGTTAATAATAAACCTGGCTCACGTAAGGTGACGTTGCCTTCCAGTGTTACGTGTTGCGGATTTTTTTGCAGCGTGGCGCTGTCGGCGCGCAGATAGCGATAGCCCTGGCTGATTTGCACATTGCCTTTCAGTGTGGATATCTGATTGGCCATATCGGTATCGGTTTCGTCAGCGTGTGCATTGACTTCGGCGCTGGCAGGATCGGTATTGTCAGCGGCATTGACCGGGTCGACGTACATACCGCAACAGAGACTGCTCTCTTTTCCTTGCGCTTCAGTCAATTCCTGTTTCTGTGCTTCGGTGAGTTTTTCAATAGGAACCCAATCATCACTCAGTTGCGTCACGCGCGTGGGCGATAGTGGATCGGTAGACTCTTCTGCTGTTGTTTCTGTCGTCGTTTCTGAATCTGTCGTTGTGTCTGCAGTGACTTCTTCGGCATTAGCGGAAGCGTTAGCCTCGGAGGCAACCGCTTCGATTTCTGCTGCCTGAATAGCATCGGCATCAGGTGCTGAGGTGATAGTGGCACCGGATTCGGCGGTGTTCGCGCTGGCTGCCTGACACTGCCATTCGCCGCTGCCGTCAAGGCTGCAATCCCAGCCGGCATGCACCGGGCTGGCAGCAGCAGCGAGTATCAATCCAAGGCCAGTGAAAGTCTGGCGTGGTGTAAGCAGACGTGAATGCGGAAACAGGTTCATTCAATTTATCCGTAAGTAGCGTGGCGATACTGCTGCCTCAAAATGGCAGCATTGTAATGGATTTGTCTTCACTGTGGCGTGGAACCCGGTGAGGGTAGAATGTCGCCTACCTTATCAGAGACAACGACATGGATTTGCCTCAGCAATTGAACGAATGGGTTGGTCAACAGCTGGATATTGCAACGGTGAGGTTGTCACCGCTGGCGGGCGATGCCGGGTTCCGGCGTTACTGCAGGGTTGAGGCTGGCAACGCACAGATCATGGCAGTCTTCGCGCCGCCTGCTACTGAAAATAGTCACTTGTATCTGGCGGTGTCACAGTTGCTATCGAGTGCAGGAGTGCGTGTACCGCGGGTATTGGCGACAGATCTGGAACGCGGTTTTCTGCTGGTGGAAGACTGTGGTGATCAGTTGTTGTTACCGGCATTGAATGAGCACAGCGCGGACAGGCTTTACGGTCAGGCGCTGGATATGCTGTTGCACATGCAATCGATAGCCGTGCCGGAAGGTGTCATTGCCCGCTATGACGAGCAGCGTTTGTGGGATGAGATGGCATTGTTTCCGTCCTGGTTTGTACAGAATTTGCTCGAATTGCCATTTGGCCGCAACGAGCAGGCGTTGTTGGATAATTGCTTTGACTGGCTGGTTGCCAGCGCGCTGGAGCAGCCGCAAGTGTTTGTGCATCGCGATTACCATGCGCGTAATCTGATGTTACATGCCCATAGCAACCCGCCGGGTGAGCTGGTGACTATCGATTTTCAGGATGCCTTGGTAGGCCCTTTTACTTATGATCTGGTGTCATTGCTACGTGATTGCTACATCCGCTGGCAGCCTGAACAAGTAACAAGGTGGGCGCTTGCTTACCGTGAAATGCTTATAAAAAAAGGGCAGTTTGCAGGGCAAGACGAGCAGCAATTCCTGCAATGGTTTGATTTGATCGGTTTGCAACGTCACATCAAGGTGTTGGGGATTTTTGCCAGACTGTGGTTGCGTGACGGCAAGGCTGGCTATCTGAATGATCTGCCTCTGGTGCTTCATTATGTGATGGAAGTGGCAGCGCGCTACCCGCCGGCAGCGGAGTTTGTGGAATGGATGCAGGTGCGAGTGCTGCCTGCCTGCCATCGCCAGTCGTGGTGGCGAGAGATCGACCTATGAAAGAGATCAGGCTATGAAGGCAATGATTCTGGCAGCGGGTCTCGGTACCCGCATGCGACCGTTGACGGATCATTGCCCTAAGCCCCTGCTGGATGTCGCCGGCAAACCCTTGATCGTACGCCATATCGAACGTCTTGCCGCCGCCGGGTTTTACGAGATCGTCATCAACATTGCCCATCTCGGACACATGATCGAGGCGGCACTCGGTGATGGTAGCCAATGGGGCGTCAGCATCCGGTATTCACGCGAAGCACAACCGCTGGAAACTGGCGGCGGCATTGTCAACGCGCTGTCACTGTTGGGCGCAGACGCCTTCCTGCTGATTAACGGGGATATCTGGTCTGATTATCCGTTGGAGCGTTTGCGGGTTTTGCCAATATCGGGATTGGCGCATCTCGTATTGGTTGATAACCCTGCACATCATCCTGCCGGTGATTTTCTATTGCAGAGTGGAAAAGTGCATCCGCGTGCGGAACAGACAGGTTTCACTTTCAGTGGTCTGTCAGTCATGCATCCGCAATTATTTGGTAATTGGCGTTGCCGTGCCGGTGAAGCATTTCCATTGCGTGAAATTTTGTTGCCTGCCATGGCGCATGATCAGGTGAGCGGCGAACACTTTGCTGGCTATTGGCTGGATGTAGGCACGCCACAGCGACTGCAGCAGTTGGTAGAGAAGTTTGTATAATGAAAAACGCCAGTGAGCTGTTTTTACGGAGTGAATAATGAATCAGCAACAGGACACACATCTCAAGACTATCGGCTATTTGTTATGGATATTCGGATTTCTTGGCGCCCACCGTTTTTATTATGGTAAACCTGTCACTGGCACCATCTGGTTTTTTACACTGGGTTTGTTAGGTGTTGGTTGGCTTATTGATTTGTTCTTGATTCCAGGAATGGATCGTGAATCCGATTTACGTTTTACCGGTGGTGAACTGGATTATAGTCTGGCCTGGATTTTACTGACATTTCTTGGTCTGTTCGGCGTGCACAGGATGTATCAGGGAAAGTGGCTGACGGGCATTCTTTATTTATTTACTGGCGGCTTATGCGGACTGGGTGTTTTATATGACTTCTGGACGCTGAATGACCAGATATCCATTGCAAATGCGCAGAAAAATCACTGACCATGCTGCAGTATCTTAAACAATCCATTCTATTGCGCCTGATAGCGACATACGGCGCTGTCTTTGT
>DAOMGA010000021.1:0-11092 GCA_035430085.1 Pseudomonadales bacterium | reverse complement strand
AATACTGCAGTGGTTTTCAGGGGATGCCTGCAGTTGTGTAAGGCAGATTGCCGCATCGTCACGCAGTGTATCGTCAAGTGTAAAGCTGGCTAGTAATTCATTTTCGCAGCTAAGTGCGATGATCATGTTGGCATTATTTATATTTGAATAGTCCTGACGGTTGGTGATGCTGCCATTTTTTATAACCCATTCCATTTTACCGATACGATAAATTTTATTATCGATACAGCCTTCTATGCCACAGTGCGCGAAATGTTGGATGTCAGAAAATGACGATAAAACATGATTTGTGGTGCGTTGATATTGATGGAATGCACTGGCAACAGGATGTGATGATTGGCTCTCAAGGGCGCAAGCGAGTGACAAGCATGTTTCTGCTGATATGTTTTCGTACGTTTTGATATCAACAATTGACATGCGTCCTTGCGTCAGCGTACCTGTCTTGTCGAAAACAAAACAGTGTGTCTGTGGTAATTGATGTAGTACCTGATTGTTGCTGAGCAAAATGCCTTGCCGGCGCAACTGCAAGGTAGCCGCGCTTAAAGCAGCTGGAATGGCCAATGATAATGCACACGGACAACTGGCCACCAAAACCGCCAGAAATGCTGGCAGTGCCTTGCTTGGCTCTGCCCAACACCAGAATAGCCCGCTTGCTACCGCGATCAGTAAAATCAAAGGTGTGAAATAAAAAGCCGCTTTGTCATACGGTGTCTTGGTATTTTTGCGAAGCAGGGCAGCTTCCATGCGTTGGTGTAACTGCGCCAGGTGGCTCTGTAATCCCCAACTTTGCGCGCGTATTAATAATTCGCCGCTGGTGAGCGTGGTGCCAGCGATCACTAAATCACCAATATTTTTTTGTACGGGTATAAATTCGCCGGTGATTGCAGCTTCTTCCGTGCTGCCAGCCCCTTCAATCACGATGCCGTCGGCTGCCACTACATTGCCTGCCGCAATATGCACCAAGTCGTTTATATGTAAAGCACGAGTAGAGATACGTTCCTTTATCCCGTCAAGCATTCTGGTGCAGTGTTGTGGTAACACGGGTTGCTGGGAAAATGCAGCCATTCTGTTGCGGCTGCGTAATTCCAGGTATCGCGCAGCCGTGAGGATAAAAACCAGCATGGCGATGGAGTCAAAATAGACATCAGGTGATTGCTGCAGCAAGGCAATAATACTGGCAATAGCGGCCGCACTAATGGCTAATGCTAGTGGAGCATCCATCCCACTGATCAGTGTGGGGCGAAGTTCTGTTTTGTGGTTTGGAAATAATGCACGGATATTATATTGAACACTACGCCAGGCGCCGCGAAAAAAAATATCAGCACAGTAAAACCATATCGGTAGTGACAGTAATAATGCCACCCAGTTTTGCCACTGTTGTTCACTGGTGCTGGCGCCGAAATAACTGCCCATGGCAATCATATGTATTTGCATGCCGAGTATGCCAGCTACGCCAAGACGTTGTAGTAATTGTCGCTGCTGCTTTCGTGCATGTTCTTGTTGCTGCACGGGTTGCCAGGGCAGGGCGCTGTAGCCAATATGGGCGAGCGCACGGAAGATATCGCTGACAGGTAGATTGGAATCATGCCAGCGAAGGATCAGTTTTTGGCTGCTAAGCTCAGCCCGGACTTCTTCTACGCCGTCAATTCCCCCTAGATGTTTTTCTATTAACCAGCAGCAGGATGGACAGTGAATGTCGGCAATAAAAAACATTGCTTCCTGTTTCCCATCACGGCGTAGATGTAAAAAATCCTGATGTGAGTCCGCAATATCCATGTCGGAAAAATCTTGCAGTGCAGTAACAGGTTTTTGCGGTTTTTGGTCGCGTTGTTGGTAATACTGCTCAAGGCCTAGCTGGTAAATGGTTTCAGCTACAGCCTTGCAGGCAGGGCAACAGAAAAAGCGGATTTCATCTGCAATCTTTCCTTGAAATGCTTCCGGATTGCGCGCGGGCAACTGTTCACTGCAGTGGAAGCAGTAGTTCGCTTCAGCGACTATCGATTGCCGGCTCAGTGGTGTTCGCCTTCTTTGGCAGAGGGTTGTTTGGATGGAGTCTGCTGGATCTCATTTAATTGTTCGTTGATCGTCAGGCCATGTTTGTAATAGTTGCCGTCAACAATGGGATCGGGATCCCGAACAGCATAATAAACGGTGAGCAAACTACTGATAACAGACGCGCTGAGCAGGATAATCAGAAACCATGGCCAGAATTGCTTGTGCCAGCTGACTGTGTCCATGCCGTTTTTTTCATGCTTTCTCATTTGACAGGTCCTGTAAAACGGCTTTCATGATGCACGCAGTGCGTGATTTCATCAATCAGGCAGACGGTAAAAATAAGGTCTGTGTTGCGTCCGCCCCAACTGTTTTCTGGAAGGGATAATCGCACAGGTATGGTCTGCATTTCTCCACTATCAACGCTGATAGTGGCAGGACTATCCAGTACGCTATCAGGCAAATCCACACTTAGCACATAGCTTTGAGGCTTGTTGTCACGGTTGCCCAGTTTCAGCGTATAGATGTTTTCAATCTTGCCATCTTTTAACTGGTACAGGCTGTTGCGTTCACGCAGCACTTTCAGATCTGTTGTTTCGCGTATCGCCAGAGCGCCAATCAGCAGAGAACACATCACCACCAGCACAGCACTATAGCCGACTGTGCGAAAGCGCAGGATGTGGGTCGGTTTGCCTTCCATGCGGTTCTCGGTGCTGTAACTGATCAGATCCGGGCTGTAGCCAACTTTTTTCATAACAGAATTACAAGCGTCGACACACAATGCGCAGTTAATACACTCGTACTGCAGGCCATTACGAATATCGATTCCGGTAGGGCAAACCTGCACACACAATTGACAGTCTATACAATCGCCCAGACCTTCGGGTTTTTCGCCTTCATTGACTCTGCGCGAGCCACGCGGTTCGCCGCGTTTGTTGTCGTAGGTTACGATCAGTGTATCGCGATCAAACATGGCGGATTGAAAGCGCGCATAAGGGCACATGTACAAGCACACCTGTTCGCGCATCCAGCCTGCATTGAGGTAGGTCAGGAATGAGAATATGCCAATCCATGTGTAAGCAGGCATTGCTGCTGCGCCACTGAAAAAATCAAAAGTGAGATCGGTGATCGGTGTAAAGTAACCGACAAAAGTAAATCCGGTCAGGAAAGCAAAGCCGATCCACATACTGTGCTTGGTGATTTTTTTCAGCAGTTTTTGTACAGACCACGGAGACTGATCCAGCTTTATACGCTGGTTGCGACTACCTTCTGCTTTTTGCTCCATCCACATGAAAATACTGGTCCACACCGTTTGCGGGCAGGAGTACCCACACCAGATCCTGCCAAACAAGGAAGTAAACAGAAATAAAGCGAAGGCTGCGATGATCAGCAACCAGGCCAGCATGATCAGGTCTTGTGGCCAGAAAACCAGATCAAAAATGTAGAATTTTCTGGCAGGCAGATCAAATAATACAGTCTGGTGACCGTGCCATTTTGTCCAGGGTAAGAAAAAATAACCTACTAGCAACGGCCAGCCGGTGAACAAGCGTACACGCTGGAAGAAACCTTCAATGCTGCGGGTATAGATTTTTTCACGCTTATGGTAGAGGTCGAGTTCAGCGACTTCTTTGGGAGCGTATTCGCTAACAGCAGCGATGATATCCCTTTTGTTTTGATCATCCTTGGTGGAGTTTTCTATTGACGACATCGTCATACCACCTTTGGCTAGAAGTGTCACACCCGCCGAAGCGGGTGTGATTTACGAAAAAATCATTCAAGAGCAATCATTGAGGATTGTTGCTGAGTCCATAAACATAAGCTGCCAGCAAATGGATTTTCTCCGGTGTCAGCAGGTGTTCATGCGTAGGCATCTGGCCGTTGCGACCATTGGTGACAGTGGTTTTGATGTCGCCGATACCGCCTCCATACAACCAGACTTTATCGCTCAGATTTGGCGCGCCTAACATGGTATTGCCTTTTGCATCGGCGCCATGACAGGCTGCGCAATAGGTGGCAAACACCTGTGCGCCCGGTGCCGATTTTTGTGCAAGATCGCCAGCCGCCAACCATGTTGCTACGTCGCTGATTTGCTGATCGGTCATGATGCCTTTCCAGGCAGGCATAGCGCCTTTGCGTCCTTTGGTGATGGTTTCTACGATGCGATCTGGCGTGCCGCCGTATAACCAGTCGCTGTCACGCAGGTTGGGAAAGCCTGTAGTGCCGCCTGCATCAGATCCATGACAGGTGGCGCAATAAGATGAAAAAAGTCTTTGTCCGCTGCGGCGCGCTTTTTCATTCTTAGCCAGCTCTTCAATGGGCATTGCTGCGTATTCTGCCAACAAGGCATTGGTTTTGAGATCCATTTTTTCATTCTCGGCTTGCAACTGTCCGACTTCAGTCCAGCCCAATATGCCTTTGAAGTTGCCCATTCCCGGGTACAGGATGAGATAACCTATGCCAAACAACATGGAAAGAATGAACATATACAACCACCAGGCGGGGAGGGGGTTGTCAAACTCCTCAATCCCGTCGTAGACGTGTCCGGTGGTTTTTTCTTCTGTATTAGGCCGGCTGCGGTTACCCATCAACAACCAGAACAAACCAATAATGGTTCCAGCGGTCAGTACAATGATCCATCCACTCCAGAAACTGCTCATGATGGCTCTCCATTTTTACGGGTATTGGCTACTGCACTACCACTGCGTGCGTTAAGTTCGTCATCGGCAAATGGCAGATTGGCTGCTTCGTTGAATGCTTTTTCCTGTTTGCGGCTATAAGCCCATATGCACAGACCGATAAACGTCACCAGTAACAGTAATGTCAGGACGCCGCGTACAAAATTGATATCTATTGTCATGCTGGTTCCTCACTGCGCCTGGTTATTGACTGGCGTGTTGCGAGGAATCACCGTGCCCAGTTGTTGCAAGTAAGCGACGACAGCTTCTATCTCGGGTTTGCCCGCAACAGCTGCTTGCGCACCGGCAATATCTTCCTCGGTGTAAGGCACGCCGACGGCGCGTAGGGCGTGCATCTTGTCGCCGGTATGCTTGCCGTCCAGCGTATCTTCAAACAGCCAGTGGTAGGCAGGCATGACGGATTCCGGTACGACATCGCGTGGGTTGTAGAGATGCGCGCGATGCCATTCATCACTGTAACGACCTCCCACGCGTGCAAGATCAGGACCGGTGCGCTTACTCCCCCATACAAACGGGTGATCGTAGACAAATTCACCCGCTACAGAGTAGTGACCGTATCGCTCGGTTTCTGCACGGAATGGTCGAATCATTTGCGAATGGCAAACGTTGCAGCCTTCTCGAATATAAATATCGCGACCTTCCAGTTCTAATGCGGTTAATGGCTTCAGTCCCTTGACTGGCTCGGTCACATCTTTCTGGAATGCCAGCGGAACGATTTCGACCAGCGCTCCAATACTGATAACCAGCACAATCAGAACCATCATCAGGGCGATATTTTTTTCAATTTTTGCGTGGCGGGTTTCTGGTGTGTTGTGATCGCTCATTATTACTTCTCCTCACCAACAGCAGCAGTCAGATTCACAGTTTTCCACACGTTGTAAGCCATGACGAACATGCCGACCAGAAACAATGTGCCGCCTGCCAGACGCACAACGTAACCCGGATAACTGGCGGCTACAGACTCAACAAAGCTGTAGGTGAGTGTGCCGTCGCTGTTATAAGCACGCCACATCAGGCCCTGAATAATTCCGTTCACCCACATGGAAGCAATGTAAAGAACCGTGCCAATAGTTGAGAGCCAGAAATGCACATTCACAAGTGGGACGCTGTAGAGACCGCGCTTGCCGAATAGTACGGGCACGAGATGGTAAACCGCACCGATGCTGACCATCGCGACCCAGCCGAGCGCGCCAGAGTGAACATGACCAATAGTCCAATCGGTGTAATGCGACATCGCATTCACTGTCTTGATTGACATCATCGGTCCTTCAAACGTCGACATGCCGTAAAAAGAGAGCGAGACAATCAGGAAGCGCAAGACAGGGTCGTCGCGCAATTTATGCCACGCACCAGAGAGTGTCATGATGCCGTTGATCATGCCGCCCCACGATGGCGCGAGCAGGATCAGTGACATCACCATGCCGAGACTTTGTGCCCAGTCTGGCAACGCGGTGTAGTGCAGATGGTGCGGACCCGCCCAGATATAAACAGCTACCAGCGCCCAGAAATGTACGATGGACAAACGATAGGAATACACCGGACGACCAGCTTGTTTCGGGACAAAGTAATACATGATGCCCAGAAAGCCGGCAGTCAGAAAAAAGCCAACAGCATTGTGTCCATACCACCACTGCACCATGGCATCAACAGCGCCTGCATAAACAGAATAGGATTTGAACAGCGTAACGGGAATTTCCATGCTGTTGATGATATGCAGTACAGCAACTGTAATGATGAACGCGGCAAAGAACCAGTTGGCGACGTAGATGTGTGGTGTACGGCGTTTCATAATCGTGCCGAAAAATACAATGGCGTACATCACCCATACGATGGTAATTAAAATATCAATGGGCCATTCCAGTTCTGCATATTCCTTACCGCTGGTAAAGCCCATTGGTAAGGTAACAGCGGCCAACACGATAATTAATTGCCAGCCCCAGAAAACCATCGATGCCAGCGTGTCTGAAATCAATCGCGCCTGACAGGTTCGCTGTACCACATAAAATGAACAGGCAAATAATGCGCAGCCACCAAACGCAAAAATGACAGCATTGGTATGAAGCGGACGCAGGCGACCAAAGGATAACCAGGCCTGACCGAAGTTGAGATCGGGCCAAACCAGTTGCGCGGCGATGACGACTCCCACGAGCATACCGACAATGCCCCAGACAACGGTCATGATGGTAAATTGCTGGACAACTTTGTAGTTGTACACGGGTAGGTTTTCAGTGTTGTTTACGACTTGCATAAAGCTCCTTCGGAGACAGGAGAAAAACAGCCGGAATTAACTCCCGGACGGCTGGTGGATAGGAATTAACAATCAGTCGGTGAATTCTGGCATCAATCCCATATCCCAGAGAATCACTGTGGCACCCATCATGGCCATGAGAAAAACCAGACACACGGCGATAACGGCACTGGCATACAGAAAACCGCGTTCTTGTGGAATGTTCATCACTATGGGCAAACCGGTATACAACAAGTACACCGCCCAGCTGACAGCGACTATGCCGAGAGTCAGATCCAGCCATAACAAAGGGTAGAAGCCAAAAATACCGGCAATAAATAAAGGGGTTGCGCCATAAGCAGCAATGGCAAAGCCGCGGGTAAAGGAAGTGATTGACCCGTAAGTGCCGGCCATCCAGTGTATGGTGAGGCCAATGCCGCCGAGTGCAGCAATAATGGCGCAGTAAAAAGCCGCTATCAGTTTTATTGCACTATCCGGTGTCAGGCGAACCAGGTCGCCACCGCCCACGCGCCAACCGATTTCGGTTGTACCGTGGTACCAGGCGATGCAGGGCAGTGCAGCAAAAATAAACACGTAAAGCACGGACGTGCGCAGATGGTTGAGGCTGCTATTGGCGACTAACTGCCACTGACGACCAGGTGAGAATAAGTATGCAAATGGATTATTCAGCATCACAGATGACTACCTTGTTAAACGCGTTGGCGGCATTGTACTAGGCTTGGTTCATAACTGTATTGATACAAATCATGGTCACTTTGGCGGCGTTGGCTAAGATAAGCCGATCTAGTGTCAGGCGATTTGTAATGGCGATTTCTGTTACTCCAACCGTTGTAAAGACCGGTGCCCTGAGTGAAGGGGATCTGCTGCAGAAGTATGACGTCAGCGGACCGCGATACACCAGTTATCCGACTGCGGCACAGTTTACTGGTGATTTTGATGGCGGTGACTTTCTTAATGCCGTGTATTCGCCTGTCGAAGCTATAACGCCTTTGTCTTTATATATCCATGTGCCCTTTTGCGAAAACATTTGTTATTACTGTGCCTGTAACAAAGTGGTGACGCGTGATCGCAGTGTAGTGAGAAAATATCTCGACCACTTGCACAAGGAAATGGCTCTGCTGCATTTACAGCTGAAGTTACACCACAGGCCGGTGACGCAATTGCATTGGGGTGGTGGTACGCCGACATTTCTGGATGGCGCAGAAATGACGGAATTGATGCATGTGACTGCACAGCATTTTAATCTGATCCGGGACGATAGCCGGGATTACGCCATTGAGATTGATCCGCGCACCGTAGACCGCGAAAAAATAGATTTATTGCGTGGTTTGGGTTTTAACCGTATCAGTCTGGGCATACAGGATTTTGATGTTGCGGTGCAGCAGGCAATTAACCGTATTCAAAGCATTGAGCAGGTGAGTTTGCTCGTAGATTATATTCGTGAGCGCTCGTTCCACTCACTCAATTTTGACTTGATCTACGGTTTGCCAAAACAGGATGAGAAAAGCCTGACAAAAACGCTGGATGCTGTGATACAGCTGTCGCCTGATCGCATCAGTTATTACAACTATGCCCATTTACCAGAGCGATTTCTGCCGCAGCGGGCCATTGACAGGCTGACATTGCCGACGGCGGATCAGAAAATTGCCATGTTGGCGCTCATCACCAGCAAATTGCTGGATGCAGGTTATGTTTATATTGGCATGGATCATTTTGTGAGGCCGGATGACAGCTTGGCGGTTGCACAAAAGGAAGGGCGTTTGACACGTAACTTTCAGGGATACTCGATTGCCAAAGCGCAGGACCTGATTGGTCTGGGCGTGTCTTCCATCAGCAGTTTTGATCGTGTCTATGCCCAGAATACTACTGAGCTGGAGGCATATTACGCCGCTCTGGATGATAACCATCTGGCCATCAGTAAAGGCGTGGTTTTGCGCGATGAAGATGTTTTACGGCGCGAAGTTATCCAGAGTATTTTGTGTCAGCGCCGTCTGGATATTGCTGCCCTGGAGAGAAAATACGGCATTGTTTTTGTTGAGCATTTTGCGCAGGTGTTGCCATCACTACTGGATATGGCAGCTGATAACCTACTGTTGTTGTCAGATAATGAATTGCTTGTTACCAGTAAGGGTTATGCGTTTATGCGCAATATTTGTATGTTGTTTGATGAATACGTAGCGGGTCACCTACAATCGCAGAAAGTGCGCTATTCCAGAACCTTGTAATAATCGCTATTATCCAAGCACATTTTCTTTGGTGTATTCGCCTATGATCGCTGCTGAACCCAAACGTTGCCATACCAATGGATTAGTGAATTGTGGTGATTGTCGCCTGGGGCCGTTGTGTCTGCCTATTGCGCTAAATACAGCAGAGGTGGATCAGTTGGATGAAATCGTCAAACGCGGTCGCCCACTTGTCAAAGGTGAGCACCTGTATAGGCAAGGTGATGCTTTTCATGCGGTGTATGCCGTGCGTTCGGGTAGTTTCAAGGCGTATGCAACTGCTGATGATGGAACAGAGCAAGTCACCGGTTTTTATTTGCCGGGCGAAATTATTGGCATGGATGGCATCAGCAGCATGAAACATTGCAGTTCGGCAGTTACGCTGGAAACATCATCTGTATGTGAAATCCCGTTTGCCAGTCTGGGTGATCTGAGTCGCCAACTGCCGTCATTGCAGCAGCGTTTTTTCCAGATAATGGGCAAGGAAATTACTAAAGACCAGCAGATGTTGACCCAGCTCAGCAAGAACTCTGCAGAGGAAAGAGTGGCATCTTTTCTGTTGAGTGTTTCTGCGCGCAATCACCACCGCAATTTGTCAGCTACCCGTTTCCGTTTGAGCATGTCGCGTTCTGAAATTGGCAATTACATGGGTCTCACGGTGGAAACAGTAAGTCGTGTATTTAGTCGTTTGCAAAAGCAGGAAATTCTTGGCGTAGACAATCGGGAAGTGGAAATTCTCGATATGGCGTCGTTGAAAGATATTGCAAACGTAGGATAGGTTGATTCTGCGCAGATATGTCCTGATGCTCTCACTGGCGGCTCATAGTGTCTATGCGCTGGCTAGTGCTGTATTTGATGAGACCTTGGCCAAGGCGAAAACTGGCAATGCCGAGGCGCAGTACAACATTGGTTTTATGTATGAAAAAGGCAAGGATCTGCCGCAGGATTACAGGCAAGCCGTGATCTGGTACACCATGGCGGCTGAACAGGGGTTTGCGGCAGCGCAATCCAGCCTGGGTGTGATGTATAACAAAGGTCGCGGTGTGCCAAAGGACTACCAGCAAGCGCTGCTCTGGTTCAACCGGGCGGCTTATCAAGGGTATGTCACCGCCCAGTCCAATCTCGCCGTCATGTATGACATTGGTCAGGGTATACCGCAAGATTTTGAGCAGGCGCGTATCTGGTTTATGCGGGCAGCTGACCATGAGGATGCACAAGCGCAGTACAACCTGGGCGTGATGTATGACAAAGGACATGGTGTGCCGCAGGATTATGAACAAGCGCTGGAGTGGTATAGCAAGGCTGCTGCGCAGGGGCACCCCGCTGCCCAATACAATCTCGGTGTGATGTACGCAATAGGGCAAGGCACTGCGCGGGATTTCGAGCGTTCGCGTTTCTGGTACACGCGATCAGCCAGGCAAGGGTATATCGCAGCCCAATACAATCTGGGTGTGATGTATGCGCTGGGGCAGGGTGTTGCCCCGGATTTCAAACAGGCCTATATATGGTTTTTTGTTGGTGCTGCGCACGGTGACGCGAATGCTGCCAAGCGACGGGATGTTGCTGCGAGCCGGTTGACACCGGAAATATTGGAAAAGGCGCGCCAGGAAGCCGCCGAGCTGGTGGCGCAGATTGAGAAGAGCCCGGTCGATTGAAATGAATCCAGCCAGTTGAAATGAACTGGCCAGTCGTCATGCCGCAGATGAGTTTGTTGTATCCTGCCCGTTATTCCTATCCGATATTGCAGTGATCCCATGAAAATATTGCTATGCGGCAGCGAATCCCCGTTGGGGCGTTCTCTGGAGTTCCGGTTGGAGCAGCTGCCTTTTCCTGTTACGCAGATGACTAGCGACAAATTAGCGAGTATTCCGATGCGTGAACTGGAATCCCTGTTAAGCACAAAAGGGATAACGGGCATCGTCAATGTTCAGCAT